>JBGTKE010000273.1:0-11446 GCA_041744775.1 Hyphomonas sp.
GTTCCCGGCATAATTTGGAATCAGGTCTTGCGCCCGCTATGCTGGGTAGGCCTTCTGGAGGACGTCACGACCGGCGAGCACCCGCATTTCGAACACAGGCGTTATGTCATGACGCCGCTGTGGGCGAAGGCCTTTGAGTACACACCAGCGGGTGCCTAGGTATCGGTCATGGCAGCTCACCGGTTTCGGCGGGATCATCCTGTTTAAGAGCGTACACCTATTGCGCCGCTTCGGTGCTGAGCGTCTTCGCGGCTCAGTCCGGCGGGAGGATGTTCGATTAGAATGCCGGTTGAAAAATTTCAGGAGACCGCGATTGGGTCGATGCTTCGAATCTGGACTCACGGTAGGAAAAGAAGAGGCGAAAATCATCCTACGAAATTCCCTACAAATATCCCTACAAATCAAAAATCTCTCGCCTTTAACACCTTGTAAAATAAACGGTTTAAATTTTCGATGGAGCGCTTCGCCCGCTCCAGAAGAAATCTCCTGAATATACAAGCCAATGCACGCGGCGAGAAAATAACACGGCAATGCAGGCGTTGTGTTCTTGCCAAGACGTCCCATCAGCCGCCCATATCCGCCGCCCACCGATGTGGCGCACCAGATTACCATTCCGTCTGAAACCAATCTGTATCAAAGCACCGCCCTCACCGGCGGCGTACACTGACCCTTCGGTTGGCGATCTACCGCCAGTCACATCGTGCCGAAGCCTTTTCCGGCGTCCGGGCACGATAAAAGGAGAAACACCATGTCCAACAAGAACAATGACAACGTCAATAAAGACAGCACTGATAAGCGCGGTATCCTGCCGACGGAGAACTCGCCCGCCGACATGAAGTCTGGCGTGAGCAGCAAGATGCAGTCCGTGAAAGCCGCCTGGGAAAAAGCGCCCGACGGCGACAAGAAGGACAACGCCTTGACGCACTACCAGTCGGCAGAAAAAGCGCAGAAGTCCGGAAATGAAGCCGAAGCGATGAGCCAACTCGAAGAAGCAACCCGCGCGCTCAGCTAGCGCATTCCGTCAGGGCGATCCTGCGCCGTTCCTCTGTCAGGGCGACGCTCACAACCCTGCAGGGCCCGTAGAGGCTCGGTACGGCGCCGCCTTGGGTCACCCAGCGGCGCCGTTTCCGTGTCACCTCAGTCGCGCGCGCACTTGCAGTCGAGATAGGCGCTGTCGAACTTCGCCAGTTCCACAAGTTTCTCCCGGTCCAGCACACGGATCCAGCCTCGCTGATGGTGCGCGAGGCCTGCGGTTCGCAATTCGCGCATCATCCGGTTGACGTGTACGGACGTTAGTCCCAGCGCGTCGCCAAAGAGATATTGCGTCATCGGACAATGGAAAGCGGCATCGGTCCCGGCGCCAACCAGGCGCATGCGCGTTTCGAGTTCCAGAATGAAGTGCGCCGTCCGTTCGAGCGCCGACCGGCGTCCGAGATCGGTCAGGCGCTCGGCAGCCACGGCGCTTTCATTTGCCGAGAGCCAGAGCAGGAAGGGTGCCAGTGCAGAATCTGTTGCAATGGCCTCGCCGAGGAGGGCTGAACTGATTTCGTACGCTTCCACGCGGGTGATGGCCGTGAGGTCATGAAGTGTGAACGGCCTTGCGAAACTTTGCAGACCGGCCATGTCGCCCGGGATTTGCACGTCCAGAACCTGGCGCGCGCCACTGTGCTGCGGACTGCTGGAAAACGTCCATCCGTCGTCGATGATGAAAACGCTCCCGGTCGCCTCGCCTTGGTTCAGGAGCTGCGCGCCGGGTCTAAAAATCCGCATCGAATTCAACAGCAGACTGATTGATTTCGGCAAGCTGCCGGTGAGGCGTTCGTATCGCTCGAGCCGGTGCTCAAAAGGACTGGGTCTCTTGGCGCGCCGTGGTCCCGGCAGGACGCTTACGGTGGTCACCGTGCCGGGAGCTCCCGGCATCGGCTGGAATCGTGGCGAAAGGCTCAGGCTGGCTTCAGAATTGTACGGCATCTTCTACTTCGATCGCTGAACGGCCAAATTCCGGGGTTGCGGGAGAAGTCTTATCTTGCGGTGGCGATGCCCGGAGGCGGGTAAATACGGAGAGCGGGCGCGGGGGCGCCTCTTCGTCGAATATGGCTGCTGAATGGACAAGCTTCATGGGCAATCTCCTGTTCCACTCCCCCAACGAGCACGGCTCGTGTCGTATAAGTGCGTTGCCGCCCCAAAGGTTCCCGCCCTGCAAGAGGTTGTTCGGAGAGCACACCGGTCAGTAAATTCCGAAGCTAACCAAGATCAGTTTGTTAAGTATTCTTTTACTCATCCTGCCTTGTGGCGGGCCGCCTCCGCTAGCAACCCGCCCGCAGCGGATGTTCTTACCAGACCGATCACGTTGCCGGGCGGTCAAGGTCCCTCCAATGATCACTGCATCGAAAACGACAACCGTCCCCGCGCCGAACGCCGTACGACAGTGGACTCCCCGGGCACCGGTTGCGAGACCCACTGTCTCCCCATTCCCCCGTGCGGTTCCGGCAACCGAGGTTGTCGAGAGCCGGCCTGCACCGGTTCCTGCGGACCCCGCGCCGGACACCTTCGGCGCCGATCTCGCGCGCGAAATGATCGAGTTGCGCGGCTATGCGCTCTGGCTCTGCAATTCGGGCAGTCTGGCAGACGATCTGATCCAGGATACGCTTCTGAGAGCATGGGCGGCCCGGGACCGCTTCCAGCCAGGCACGAACCTGAAAGCCTGGTGCACCACCATTCTGCGCAACGTTTTCTTCTCATACAAGCGCCGCAGCTGGCGCTCGCAGCCGCTCCCCGATGATGTGGTCGACGAACTGACCTCGGAAAGCGAGATTTCGGGTCACAGGCTCGACCTTCTGGCCCTGAGGAATGCTATTGCGTTGCTCCCCCAGGATCAGCGTCAGGCGCTGTTGCTCGTCGGGGCCGGCGGCCAGAGCTACATTGAAGCTGCGGAAGTCTGCGACTGCGCCGTTGGCACCGTCAAAAGCAGGGTGTCGCGCGCCCGTCTTCGCCTTGCCGCGCTGATGGCCGAGAACCGAGCAGGGTTCAACTCGGATTCAAGCCTGGGGGCCGGCGACACGCTGGACGATCTGATGGATCAGGTCTCCCGCCTGAAAGCCAGGGGCGGACGAGTCCGCACGCGTGAAGATGCATCCATGAACCGGCAAGCGGTACTTTCCGAGTCTGTCTGACGAGTGAAGCAAGCGCTAAATTGATCATGATCGGGAGACCAGTCTGTCCCCGGCACATGAACCTCCCGGAGAACAAACATGTCGAACGAAGCCTACACCGATACCTTTTCCAAAGGCGCCAAGAAGGCGGCATCCTCTGCCGCTAAAACCTTCCACGATACCGGCGCCGCAGCGCGCACAGCTGGCAAAGATATCAGCGCACTCGCCGAGGCGGTGAAGTCCGATGCGTCGGACGGCATTCGTCAGCTCACGCACATTGTTGAAGACGAAACCTCGAAGGTCGTCAAATACGCCCGCAAGTCCATTCAGGAGCGGCCGAACCTGACCATTGGCGTCGCTGCCGGCGTTGGTGTCCTGATCGGCCTGATGCTGTCGAGCCGCCGTTGAGTGTTCTGGATTTTACAATCCGCAAATCGGAGAATGCCCTTGAACGGATTCTGTTCAGGGTGATCCTTTCTGCTATCGCGATGCTCGGCCTCGTATGGCTGAGCATCGCAGCAGCAGGCTGGGTCGCGCTGGCGGTCGCGCCACCGGCGGCCGCTGCCATCACAGGCGGTGTTTTCGTCGGCATAGCCCTGATCGCCTATTTCGTCGCCGGCGCCAGGAAAGCCGAATCCAGAGCGAACAACGAGGCGTCGGCTGCAAATTCACATTCGAAGTCCGATGATGTGATTTCGCGGGCCATAGGGATCGCCGAACGCATGGCGCCGGACAGTCCGCTGACCGCGCTCCTGTTTGCCCTGCTGGCGGGTCTCGGGTCTGTGAGCCTGCCGCCGGCATTGAACCCGTTTCTCAACAAGATCCTGGATGATGTTGAGAAGATGCCGGAAGTCCGGGTCAGGAACTGAAGAAGCGGAGAAAGCCGGGATGTTGACACGCTATCACCGAGGCCGAACCCTTTTCAGCCAGGGCCGAATCTCGGTGCGGCATTTTCCCGAACATCTGGCGGCGGAGATCGACCTTCCGGAAGGTGAGGCAGCCTCCGACGAAAATTGCTATCTCATCCTGATCGGCTACCTTTCCGGCTGCAACGCGTCTCACCGGCCCGTGCGCCTGTCCGCGCCCATCGAGCCAGCGGCAGATGACGAATGGGTGCTGACCCAGCGGGCGGAGCCAAAAGAGGGACGGGCGGCGTCGACTGTCTGGTTTGATCTGCCCGCGGATTCCAGCATCGGCCACTTTCCGGAGCCGACCGATCCCCGCCTTCATCTGCGAACCGTTTCGGCGACCCGCTCAGCGACGATCTGGTTTTTCGGCGCACCCTCACCCGGCCGCATCGCGCGGCATGCCGAGCAACTCCAGTACTTCATCGCCTTGAGAAGTCTGACCCCGGTCTCGCCGGGCGACCGGCCGGCCATTCGGGCATCAAGGCGCGGCCCATTCGATGTCCTGACCGAACTGTCGATGCCGGTCTCACAATGGCCGTGCAGCGATCATTTCCGGTTCAAGCGGCCGATACGCAGCAGCCCCGTCCGCGCGCAGGCCGAGGCAATCAGAATGCGGTGAAGGCCAGGCGCACCAGTTCGGGCAACGACCTGCATCCCGACTTCTGCATGACCGACGCGCGATGGGATTCGACCGTTCTCTGGCTGATCCCGAGATCCGCCGCGATATTCTTGTTGGGCTGGCCCGCCAGGATACAGTCGAGCACTTCCTTTTCGCGGGGCGTCAGCGACTCGAAACGCCTTGCCGCTGCCAGCTTGCGTTCCTGATCCGGCGGAACCGCAGCGCCCGTGGCGAAGGCCCGGTCGATCGCCGCGCGCAGGCCGGGCACATCGATCGGCTTTTCAATGAAGTCCAGGGCGCCTGCCTTCATGGCCTGGACCGCCATGCGCACATCGCCGTTGCCGGTGATCATGATCGGGACGATCGACGAGCCGGTGTGCTGGATCGCGTCCAGCACATCGAATCCGCTCATCCCCCCTAAATAAGCATCGATCAGCACACAGATCGGTTCATCCTTGGAAACGAGCGAGTCCAGCCGGGCCAGGAAAGCCTCGCCGGACGGGAACGAAATCGACCGAATGCCGTCCGCTTGCAGCAGCAGGCAGAGCGTTTCGCAGAAGTAGAGATCATCATCGATCACAACGACCTGGGCTTTTCCGCTCGCGGGCAGCTCAGGCACTGGATCGGACTGCACGAGCATCGCCTGGATCCTTGATTCCAGGGCTTCGGCGCTGACCGGCTTGTTCATTTGGGTGAGCCCGTCCTGGGCAATCAGATTGCGCGTGGACGCGGATATGTCGCCTGTAAGGATGATGACCGGAAGGGATGCTTTTTTCTTCCTGAGCACGCGCGCGAGTTCGATTCCGGTCTTGGAATTCGGAAGGTTGTAATCGGCGATCAGCAGGTCCGGAAAGCCGTCCTGCCGCGCGGCCAGCAAAGAAGCTTCTTCGAGTGTCGCCGCCGTGTCCACAACATGGCCGGACTTCTTCAGCAGCATCTCGGTCAGTTGGCGCAGGTCAGGTTCATCTTCGACAACCAGGATACGGGCGGTCACAAGGCCAGGCGTCGCGGCCACCGGTTCCACATCAATGACGTTCGACGGCGCCGTAGCGTCGCGCTTCGGATTGGCACGCTCGACTTCGATCGAGAACATCGAACCCGCTCCCAGCCACGAGCGGACATGAATCCGGTGGCCCAGCAGGTCAGCGAGGCGCTGGACGATGGAAAGGCCGAGTCCGATACCGTCCGAATCGTCGCGGTCCTCGCTGCTGATCCGGTGGTACTCGCCGAATACCTTGGGCACGTCGGCTTCTGCGATTCCAATTCCGGTATCCCAGATTTCGATCCGCAGGCGTCCGCTGCGGTGCCGGCAGCCGATCAGGATGCGCCCTGCATCGGTGTACCGGATGGCATTGCTCAGGAGGTTCCGGATGATCTGCTCGAACAGCCGTCGATCGGTTCGGATCACTGCGCTCGAATAGACCATCCGGAGTTCAAGGGACTTGGCGTGCGCGTGGTAGGAAAACTCGTTGAAGAGATTCGAGAGGATATCGGCAACCGGAATATCCTCGAGCTGATAGGTGATGATACCGGCCTGGATCTGGTTGATGTCCAGCATCGTATCCAGCATGCCGGTCATCGCCTTGACGGCCTGTTCCATCCGGCTGACGAGGAGTTGCGCTTCCTCACTCACGGCGCTACGGGACAGCAGACTGTGAATGATGGTCAGCGTCTGGAGCGGCTGGCGCAGATCGTGGCTTGCCGATGCCAGGAAGCGGTTCTTGGCGATCACGGCTTGCTCCGCCCGGCGGATGGCCAACTTCAGCGCTTCGGTCGCCCGGTGTTGCTCCAGCACATTGACGTACGTGATCACGATGCCCTCGACCGCGCCGGCTTGCGTCCGGTAGGGCAGGATGCGTCTCCGAAACCAGACGCCCTCTTTGGTCGAGATTTCGCGCTCGACCGGGTCGGAGGACTGAAGAACCGCGTGGGCGTCGTCCAGAAGGTGATGATCGAGGGCCAGAGGCCGCAGATCAGAAATCGGCCGGCCGATATCGGTGGCAATCACGCCAAACACGGTTCGGGTCGCGGGCGTGAACAGGCGGATGCAAAGATTGAGATCGAGGAATACGGTCGCCACATTCGTGCTGTTGAGCACGTTGGTCAGGTCATCCGAGGTTGTCCGCTGCCGTTCGAGTGTCTCCTGCAACTGACCATTCAACACCGACAACTCTTCATTGAGAGCCTGAAGCTCTTCTTTCGACGTCAGCAGCTCTTCGTTCGTGGCCTGATATTCTTCATTCAATCGCACGTGCTCGCGCCGCGTCTTGCGTTCGCTTTGCTGCGTCAGCTCCAGACGCCGGCCTGCATGGGCGATTTCTTCCCGGAGCCCGGAGAGTTCTCCGAGTCGCAGGGCGTCGCTGGTGATCGTGGATTCAAGGGGCGATCCAGCCGTCTGGTCGGGCTCGCGAACTTGATTAAACGTGATCAGGATCAGGTCACCGGACTCGTCGGGGGCATACCTGACATCGGTCGAGAAAAATTTCGGCTGACCCGATAGCTGCGTGCTCAATCCGGGGAGCTTGATGAACCGGCAATCCGGCCCGACCTCGGCAATTGCGCCGCGCAGGGCGGACCGCAGCGAAAGCGGCACCATGGGCAGGATATCGAGTGAAGCCGAGCCTTCCGGAACTTCAAGAAACTCGTCGACAGGCCCGAGAAAGTGAAGGCAGGCGCCTCCCCGGGTCACGAGGACCGAGGCGGGCGTATAGTGCTCGGCAACGATACGCCGGCACACATCTTCGTAGCGCACTTCAGGCGTGGAATCCGCATCGAGGAGAAAACGGGGTGTCCAAGAATCGAAATCTCCTGGAGTGTTCCGACTTTCGGCTTCGGCCGGTCTTGCGCGCCCGATCCGCCTGTAGACGCGCGCGTTCTGGGACACGACTTCGAAGCGCCCGTTGATGTCCCCACCCGTTTCGGAGGTTCCGAGAAGCAGGATCCCGTGCCTGACCAGCGAGAACTCGAAGTGCGCAATGACTTTCGTCTGCGCTTCGGGGCCGAGGTAGATCAGGACATTCCGGCAGGAGACCAGGTTTAGGCGGGCGAAGGGTGGATTACTGAGAAGGTTCTGCACCGTGAAGACGGCTTGGGAACGCAGGTCATCCCGAACCCGGAAGCCGCGTTCGTCAGGGGTAAAGAAGTGTGCCAGCCTCTGGGGAGAGACATCTTGGGCAATCGAGGGCGGATAGAGTCCGGCGCGCGCCGTGGCGATGGCGTCGGCGTCGATGTCCGACGCCAGGATCTGCAGACGGATCTTGCGGCCGTCTGCATCGATCGCTTCGCGCAGCAACATGGCGAGAGACCAGGCTTCTTCCCCCGAACTGCAGCCAGCGACCCAGACCCGGAAAGGCCGATCAGGGTCATGATCGCTCACAAGCTCGGGCAGTACGTTCTGCTCGAGGAACTCAAAGACCTCGGGATCCCGGAAAAAGCGCGTCACGTTGATCATCAGGTCCGCTGCAAGCGCCTCGCACTCCTCCGGTTGGTCGAGAAGGATTTTGATGTAATCCGTTCCTTGCAGGATGGTAGCCGAGAGCATGGACATCCGGCGCGTGATGCGCCGGACCAATGTGCCCGGCTTGTACTGGCTGAAATCTGTCCCGGTCCGTTCGAGCAATATCTTCACGATCCGGGCCAACCAGTCGGGAATCTGCTGGTCGGCCTGCTTATCGCGGACGCGAAGGGTTTGGGCAGGCAAACTCTTCCAGTTCATCAGCGCGGCGGGGATCAGCGCGGCGGTGAGGACAGCGTCCACATCGCCAGTCTCGATCGCGCTTTCGGGCATGCCGTCGGCTTCGGCATCGCCGGGCTCCTGCGCGATCACGAATCCGCCGGCATGCTTGATCGCCTTCACCCCCTTGCTGCCGTCATGCCCCATCCCGGACAGCACGACACCCATGGCGCGGCCCCCTCGCTCGAGCGCCAGGGACGTCAGAAAGGTATCAAATGGAAGCCGTTCCGGTGTGTGTTCGGGCCGGTCACTGACCACGAGCATGTTGCCGGATAGCGTAACGTCCAGTCTCGGCGCGTTGATGTAAACGCAGTCGCGTTCGACGGGCATGTCGTGGTCGATCTGCCGGACCGTCATGTGCGTGCTTTCGCCGAGCAGCTCCGCCATCATGCTTTCATGGTTCGGCGAAAGGTGCTGGATCAGCACGAAGGCCATCCCGGCATTTTCGGGAACCGCCTCAAGCAGATGGATGAATGCCGGAAGTCCGCCCGCCGAGGCGCCAATTCCGACAACAGGAACAGATGGGCCTTCCTCTGCAGGACGTTGGTTCGCGCCAGCCTTGGGAGCCGGAAGCGTTCCGTTTTTCAAAATGGGTCGTTCCTGCTCCGGCATGTTGTTCGCCTTTAACGCGTGTTTAGCACGATTTTCAGAATGTATAGAACTGCTTCGGCTCGAATGATCGTGTTTGCGAGCTATCCCCCATATAAATTGGGCCTCCGCGGCTGGATTTTCGCGAAGATGCCCCTTTGGCTCGGGTGCTAACGCCGATACCCCCTCGAAGTTCCCGGTTATCCTGGGAGCATCTTTTCTGGATCGAGGGCGAGCAGTGCGGTTCTGGCGTCGCCGCCATCCGCGCAGTGCCCCTTGATCGTTCTGCCGATCCGCCCCATTCGGTAGGGAACAAACACGACAGGGGCGGGCTGGCATGGCCAGGCCCCTGCAATCGTCGGATGCCGGGGAGGCTTTCCATGTTTCGAGTTGCAGCATCACTGCTGGTGACGCTCTGTTTGTCGGGTGCTGCGCTGGCGCAGGCCGGCGAGACGCCGCCGCGTCCGAACTTTGTCATTCTGCTGATTGACGACGCGGCCTTCATGGACCTCGGCGCGTATGGCGGCGAAGCGCGCACACCGAATATCGATGCCCTCGCCGCGCGCGGCGTGCTGTTCACCCGGTATTATTCCTCCCCGCTCTGTTCGCCCTCACGCGCCATGCTGCTGACGGGTATGGACAATCACCTGACCGGCATCGCGACCATCCCCGAGGTCCTGCCGAAGGCACACGAAGGCCAGCCTGGCTACACCATGCGGCTGGAGCCCGGCGTTGCGACGCTCGCCGCGCGCCTGAAGCCGCTCGGCTACCGCACGCTGATGACCGGCAAATGGCACCTCGGCAGCGGCAAGGGCGACCTGCCGAAAGCTCACGGCTTTGACCGCTCCTTCGCGCTGGACGCTTCGGGCGCCGACAACTGGGAAGACAAGTCCTACATGCCCTACTACGCGGATGCTCCCTGGTACGAGGACGACGCGCCCGCAAGCCTCCCGGACAAGTTCTATTCCTCCGAATTCATCGTCGATCAGATGATAACCTACCTGGACACCAGCCCGTCCGAGGCGCCCTTCTTCGCCTACCTCGCCTTCATGGCCATTCACATCCCGGTTCAGGCCCCGCCGGAATTCACCGCCAATTATGCCGGCGTCTATGATGCCGGCTGGGACACCACCCGCACCGCGCGCTGGGAGCGCGCGAAGGAACGCGGCTATGTGCCTGCCGAAGCTGCGCTGGCGCCGATGCCGGAAACCTTCCGCCCCTGGGACTCGCTTCCGCCGGAGCAGCAGCAACTCTACGCGGCCCGCATGCAGGTCAACGCCGGCATGCTCGAAGCG
The DNA here is from genome assembly GCA_041744775.1 of Hyphomonas sp. Lineage (GTDB taxonomy): Bacteria > Pseudomonadota > Alphaproteobacteria > Caulobacterales > Hyphomonadaceae > Hyphomonas. Next base: position 10,296 of record JBGTKE010000273.1, read on the forward strand.
ATGGACCATCATATCGGCCGCCTCGTCGAGCATCTCGAATCCACCGGCCAGTATGACAACACGGTCTTCGTCGTCACGTCCGACAACGGCCCGGAACCGTCAAGCGGCGACACCGACCCGCGCCTGAAGATCTGGATGGACATGAACGGCTACCACATGGATCTCGAAGGCCTGGGCGAGAAGGGCAGCTGGGGTTTCATCGGTCCTGAATGGGCCATGGCCGCCGCCTCGCCGCACGACAAGTTCAAGTTCCTCGGCTCCGAAGGCGGCATCCGCGTACCCTTCATCATGGCCGGCACGGGTCTCGGCGAGGGCGGCCGCGTCGATGCACGAGCCTTTGTCACCGATGTGGCGCCGACCCTGCTCGCGCTCGCGGGCGGCGCGCCTGACCTGGAAGGTGCAAAGCCGATGACCGGCCGAAGCCTCCTGCCGCTGCTGCGCGGCGAGACCGAAACGGTTTACGGCCCGGAAGACGCTATCGTCATCGAAGTCTCCGGCAACGCCGCCGTCATCAAGGGCGACTACAAGCTGACCCGCAACCAGCTGCCGCACGGAGACGCGCGTTGGCGCCTCTATAACCTCACGGAAGATCCAGGTGAAACAACCGACCTGAGCGCGTCGTACCCCGAGATCTACGATAATCTGTCCACGGAATATGCTGCCTATGGCGAACGCGTCGGCGTACTGGAGGTGCCGGAAGGCTACAATTCCATCGACGAAGTGACGCGCCATTCGATCATCCGCCAGCAGGAACGCTACCGGCCTTACCTCTTTGGTGGCGGCCTTGCCCTGTTCGCAATCCTCGCCGGCGGGATCCTCCTCTGGCGCCGCCGCAAGCAAGGGACTTGAGCCCGGAACGATATTATGACACTTAGAGTGCCATAATGTCGTTTCATACGAAAGGTGACTGCGCCCCATGTCCCTGAAGACCCTGCTGGTTTCGCGGCTGGCGGCGAGCCTCACCGGCGAAAAAAGACAGAAGCGGAACCGGGCCATGCGGGAATCCCGGCGCCTCGCCGCCAATGCGCCCCACACTGTCGACTATTTCCACCAAGCGGCCGATCCCTATTCGCACCTCGCCGCGCAGGTGCTGGCCCGCCTCCTCGCGCGCTACGACATCGCGCTCGAAGTCCACCTCGTCGGCCCGCCGC
>JBGTKE010000274.1:0-3615 GCA_041744775.1 Hyphomonas sp.
GGTTTTCGCGCAGCACGGCGGCGATGTCGGAGAACCACATGAACCGGTCGCCCACGAGGAAGCGCTCGCCGGCGGCGACGGGGTTGGTCATGGCGAGGACATGGGCCGCGGCAACATCGCGGACGTCCACGATGACAAAGCCCACACGCGGCGTGCCGGGCAGCTTGCCGGAGAGGAGCTGGGTGAGGATCTCGACCGAAGCGGAAAAGTCCCCGCTCATCACCGGGCCGAGCACGGCGCCGGGGTTGATCGTGGTGAGTTCGAGACCCTTGCCTTCGCCGTTCACATAATCCCAGGCGGCGCGTTCGGCGATCGTCTTGGAGCGGGTGTAGGGCGTGGTGTCAGCGGTTTCGCCAGCCTGGGACCAGTGTTCCTCGGTGACCGGGTTGGGCCGCGCGTCGCCCCATCCATAGGCGCAGGCGGCCATCGAGGAGGTCATCACCACGCGCTTCACGCCGGCGGTTTTGGCGGCCTTCAGCACGCGCAGGGCGCCGTCGCGGGCCGGCACGATCAGTTCGTCGGCATCCTTCGGCACGCCGCTCGGAATAGGGGAAGCGATGTGCTGGACATAGTCCATGCCGGCGGCGGCCTCCGCCCAGCCTGCGTCGCTGGAGAGGTCAGCGGCGCGGATGTCGACGCGGATGTCGCGGCCGGCATAGGCGCTGAGCGTTTTGTTGAGGGCGTTAGCCCTGGAGGCGGAACGGGCCGTTCCGGTAACTTCATGGCCGGCTTCGACCAACTGGTGGATGACATGCCCGGCGATGAAGCCGGTCGCGCCGGTAACAAGGACTTTGGCCATTGAACCCTCCCAAGTTTTTTTGAATACTAAACGAATTGTTTGATGTTCACAAGGGGATTTGGTAGCCCTCACCTACGCTCTTTCCCGCGACGGCGGGAATCGGGTCCCGGAAAGGGCGGCCGGAGATTTCCGCCATCGAGGGCCTGCGCGGAAATTCAAAGCGGCTTCGGCGGCTGAACCGGTTTCTTCTGGTTCATCACGTGCTCGCGCCAGGTGATGTAGAGGGTGGAGACGACGATGATGCCGGCGCCGGCCCAGACGAAGGGGCCCGGGAGCGCGCGGATCATCACCCAGTCGGCGGCCGCGCCCATCGGCAGGCGCAGGTAGTCCATCGGGGAGAGGAACGAGGCGTCTCCCACCGACATGCCCTTGATGAAGCAGAACTGCGCGACAACGCCGAAGCCGGCCATCGCGGCGATCAGGCCCCATTCGGCGAGGCTGGGCGACGCCCAGACGGCGAGGGCGGCGGGCAGGATGAAGATCGACGAGAGGAGGTTCGCCCAGATCAGCAGGGCGAGCGGCGAGTGGACGCCGGTCAACGATTTCACCAGCACGATGGTGAAGGCGAAGCAGAGCGAGGAGAGGATCGCGAACAGGCTGCCATAGTTGAAATGCGCGCCGCCCTCGGTGCCGAGGAGGGCGGGGACGGCGGTCATCACGAGCACGCCGATGAAGCCCGCGATCACGGCGGTGGTCCGGTGCACGCCGACTTTCTCGTGCAGCAGGAAGACCGCGAGCAGGGTGACGAACAGCGGCCGCGTGAAGCTGAGCGCGTTGAACTCGGCGAGCGAGAGGCCGAAGACTGGCCAGATCGCGATCAGGCCGAAGACGAACCCCGCCGAGCCGATCAGGCTGCGCGAGACGAGCGCGCCGAACCGGGCGGTATGGATTTTGACCTTCAGGACCCAGATCAGTGGGGCCGCAAAAAGGAAGGCAAGGCAGCTGCGCCAGAAGGCCAGGAAGACGGGGTGGATGTCGGCGGTGATTTCCTTGGCGAGGGCGAGGTGCAGCGTGTAGCCCATCCCGGAGACGATCATCCAGAGCGCGCCCTGCAGATTGCCCGAGAGCGGGCGGCGCCGTATTGAAGGGGAGGGGTCAGAGCTCATGCCGGATTTTTCACCCGAAGACATCGACGAGATCGACCGGCTGTGGCGCAGCCTTCCGGCGACCCATATGTGGACCGGATGGGCCGCAGCGGGCGAGCGTCCCGAAACCGTCTGGATCTTCCGTACACTGACGCATTGGCGGCGCTTTCCCCTGACCCGGACCGCTGCAGGCTACGCCCTCAGCGATGACCGCGGCAACCTCTTCCGGGAAGCTGCGACACTGGAGGAGCTGCTCAGGGCCGTCGAATCGGTGCCGCAACTCGGCACGGCGTCTCAGGACTGAGCCGCCTGCGCGAGGCGAAGTTGCTCGGCCTGTTCCGGCGTGATGCCGAGCGCGTCGAGCACCGGGCTGCTGGCGGTCTCGTCCCAGCTGTGGCGCGGGCCGACGGTGATGCCGCCATCGACCAGGAATTCCCCGCCGGTGATGAAGCCGGCGGCGTCCGAGGCAAGGAAAGCGGCCATTTCGGCAATGTCGGCGCCCTTGCCGGTGCGCCCGGCGGGCTGGATCTTGCCGCCGCCCTGGGCCAGCATCTCGGCCATCTGGTCGGCCTGCTCGCGCGAAAGGCCGAGCGAGGCACCGAAGATCGAGGTGGCGATGAAGCCGGGCAGGATCGCATTGACGCGGATCTTGTATTTCGAAAGTTCGGCGGCAGCGAGTTTTGAGAAATGCGCGACGCCTTTCTTGGCGACCGAATAGGTGATCGGGGCGTAGCCGGCAGAGACGGCGCTGATGGAAGATGTGTTGATGATCGACCCGCCCTTCGCCTTCATATGGGGAATGGCAAATTTGGTGCCGGCGAAGACCTGCTTGAGAAGCAGGTTCATCGTCTGGTCGTAGCCGTCGAAATCGAGTTCCTCGACCGTGGTGGGTGTGCCGCCATGGCCAGCATTGTTCCACACGATATCGAGCGAACCGAAGGCTTTCGGGCCTTCCGCCATGATCGCTTCCAGCTGCTTGAGATCAGTCACGTCGCAGTGCACGAAGCGCAGCTTGTCCTTGCCGAAACGGGTCTCGAGCGCCTTACCTTTCTCGTCCTGGATATCGCCGGCGATGACCCTGGCGCCGGCGGCGATGAAGACCTCGACGCCCGCGAGCCCAATACCGCTCGCCGCGCCGGTGATGACGGCCACCTTGCCCTTGAGATCTGCCACGTCGTGTTCCTCCCCTTTTGCGGCGACATGCGCCGCCTTTCCGCGAGGGGCGTCAAGGGCAAGGTGACGGAGGCGTCAGGATTTCTTCTTCAGCCCAAACCGCGATATGAAAATTTTGTCGAGCATCCGTTTCGGCAGGAGCATGGGGATCGTGAAGTTGGTCAGCTTGTCGGGCACCGGGGCGTAGCGCGCCTTGGGCCTGCGGGCGGAGAGGGCGGTCTCGATCACGGCGGCGATCTTTTCGGGCAGCAGGCCGGTGCGGCCGCCTTGCAGCATCGTGTCCTCGAAGACCTTCAGCGCCGGGGCCCAATCGCTGGCCGCATAGGGGCTGCCGGCATTGTCCTGTTCGGCCTTGTCCCAGATCGGGGTACGCACCGCGCCGGGACCGATCGCGACCGCGTCGATGCCGTAGATCGCAAGCTCGCGGCGCAGCGTGTCGGTCATCGCCTCGTTGGCGTGCTTGGTGGCCGTGTAGGCGCCGAGGAAGGGCGCCGCGATGCGCCCGCCGACCGAGGTGATGGTGACGATACGGCCGGGCGCGCCCTGGCGCGCGGGGTC
>JBGTKE010000275.1:0-3554 GCA_041744775.1 Hyphomonas sp.
TGTCGGCGGCGGCTGGTTCCTGCCGCGCCTCAGGGGCGAACTCGGCACCTGGCTCGCCCTTACCGGCGCCCGCCTCAAGGGCACCGACGTCGCCGCCGCCCGCGTCGCCACACATTTCATGCCGTCCGAACTCATCCCCGCACTCGCCAAACAGCTGGACGGGGCAGACTTCTCCGCCGGCGCGGCCGAACTCCTGAACGAGATCCTCTCCCGTTTCACCCACGCCGTCCCCGCCGGCAGTTTCGAGGCGCACCGCGCCGTCATCGACCGCTGCTTTGCCTTTGACGCCGCCGAGGACATCATGGCCGCGCTCGAAGCCGATGCCAGCGACTGGGCCCGCACCGAGGCCGCGACGCTGCGTGCCAAGAGCCCGGAAACCGTCAAACTCGCCCTGCGCCAGCTACGCGAAGGCCGCGCCGCCCTATCCTTCGAAGACAACATGCGGATGGAATTCCGCATCGGCTGGCGCAAGGTCCAGAGCGCCGACTTCCTAGAAGGCGTCCGCGCTGTCATCATCGACAAGGACAACGCCCCGGCCTGGAAACCCGCCCGTCTGGAAGACGTCACTGAAGCCGATGTTGCGCGCTACTTCGCCCCGCTCGGCCCGGACGAGCTGACCTTCGGCCCGTGACGCCCGGCTCTGGACAGGCGCGGGGCAGGGCGCCAATACTCAAAGCCATCAAGCAGCAGGGGGCGAGGGGGGGATGCGCGGCGAGGTCCTGAAGCCAGACGATGCGAGCGGCACGGGCCTGATCCTCGGCGAGGATGGCAAGCGCTACCATTTCACCACGGCCCGGGTGCACAAGGGCGCGCCGCTCGCGGCCGGCGCCCCGGTTGATTTCATCGGCCTCGGCGACGACGCGCGCGACATCCATCCTTTGGCCAGCCCCCGGTCGCCGTCACCGAATATCAATACAGACGCCGCCTATATTCCGGCTGTTCCGGCGAAGTCTGATGGATTGTTCCGGTATTTTCTCAGAGCACTGTCGAAGAACTACTTCCAGTTCTATGGCCGCGCCCGCCGCGCCGAATACTGGGGCTTCCTGCTGTTCGTTATTCTCACGCTGATCGGGCTCATCATTGTAGACACTTTGATATCGATGGCCTTCTTCGGGGTGGATACTTACGGAGATCAGATCTTCATCCCGATCCTGACGGTTATATTCTATCTCTATAGTGTAATACCGGGCATGGCGGTCACCATTCGCCGCTTGCACGACCAGGACATGTCAGGCTGGCTCTATTTGCTGAACATCGTACCCTATATTGGCGGGATCGTGCTGTTCATTCTGATGTTCTTCGATTCCCGCCCGAATCCCAACAAGCACGGGGCCAGTCCCAAGTATGGCGCGGCGCAGATGGTCCACGTATTCGCCTGAAGACGCAGTCCGTTACGCCTCAGTAACGGTTAATGAAAACACGCTTTTATTAACGCTCAACTTGAGCAACGCCATCGTGCTTATCAAAATATTAGTTCTCATCATGTAACTCTACTCAAACTACAACAAAAGTTGAGTGGTGGTTACAATGATGATGATCGAAACGCAGGATACTGCGAGTACTTCTATCGGCGAGTCTTTCCTGAAGTCTCTGTCGCTGCTTGAGCAGGCCCATCGCCGCCTGCACGATGTCGTCAAGGACGACCTCGAACGCGGCGGCGAGCGTTCGCTGACCGGCGTCCAGGCGCTCCTCCTGTACGAGATCGGCGAAGGCGAGGCCCCGGCCTCCGTCCTGCGCGCCCGCGGTGCCTTTGCCGGCACCAGCCTCTCCTATAACGTCAAGAAACTGCAGGAAGGCGGCTACCTGATCCAGACCCGTTCGGAAGACGACAAGCGCACCGTGACGCTCCGTCTGACAGACCGCGGCAAGAAGGTTCGCCTGCGCGTGTCGAAACTGTTCGAGAAACAGGCAACCGCCCTCGAGCCGACCGCGAGCGTGCGCGCCGACGATCTTTCGCAGCTCAACAAGACGATCTCGCGCCTCGAGCGCTTCTGGTCCGACCAGATCCGCTACCGTCTGTAGGGCGCCCCGAAACCCCCGGCCGTCCGGCCGGGGGCTTCGCAAACTGCGCCCCCGCGTCTTGCCTGTTGCCGCGTCCCGGGCGACACCTCTCTTCCTCAAGGGAGGCATCACATGAAACTCTTTGCGGTCTTTGTCGGCGGCAACCATCCGCGCGCCAATATCGAACTGCACGACCTGCGCTTCGTCACCGGTGAGACGATTCTGGACACCATCCCGCAGCTGCGTGCCGCCTGGTGGGGCACGCCTTCCTCGCTGCACATCGACGGCTACGCCGAACTGACCCATGCCGAAGGCCGCCGCATCGAAATCGCGCCCGGCCCGGCGCCGGCCAAACCAGAAACCTCGCTCTGGTTCATCAATGTCGGCGGCTACACACCGGAACTCTTCGGCGAGCAGCACCACTATCTCTTCATGGTCGGCGCCGAAAAGCCGGCAATCTGGTCGCGCGCCCGCGCCATGTCGCCCGACTGGATCAGCCGCCACAAGGACAACTTCGCCACCGTTGACGATATCCTCGAAGTCAACACCCTTCTCGGTACGGACGGTTTCCACATCCGCATCGGCGACGCCGAACCCGGCGCCCCCGGACCGAAAATCGTCTCGGATTATATGCAACTCTGAGCGCAACGTAGGCGCAAGTTTGCCCTTACGCCTACATCCAGCACCCGGAACCGCCCTGCGTTTGTCGTCATCCCGGAATTTGCGCAGCAAATGTCCGGGACCCGGACTTCCTTGTTTCGCAACGATTCCTGGGCCGCGGTCTTGGCCTGCAGCGAAACCGGGATGACGACCGGCTGAAGTTTTCTGGTCCGCGCCAGTCCGGCTGGGTTCCAACCCGGTTTATTCTCCCCGCATGTCCGCTTTCTTCAGCATCCGGAACGATCCGCACTTCCGCCGTTACTTCGACGCGGTGCACCCGTTCTTCTGGCCAGTGCTCTACTGGCGGCTGAAACAGGCCTGGCTGTTCCTGCAACGCGAAAAGCTGACCTCCGTCCTCCTCGCCGTCACCTGGTGGGGCAACGTCCGCATCGTCTACCTCGGCGACCGGATCCAGACCCCCGTCCATAACCCGTTCGCTCTCACGAAGCCGCGCTGGGACGATCCCGTCTGGTCGATGGATGTGCCAGCCGTCTTCGAAGCATCAAGCTTCACTGCCGCATTCGGCAATGCCCTCATCCTCCCCCGCGAAGCGGACGGCTGCGTCCTGCGAAGCCTTGGGCGAAGAAGGAAGGGGGCTCTCACCTCACGTCCAGATACATCCTAGCCCCAACTCCCCTGTCATCCCGGACAAGGCGCGCACGCGCGCCGCCGATCCTATTGCCTGACAAAGGTCCCGGCTCACGCGCTGCGCGCTGGCCGGGATGACAGATCCCCCGGGAAGACCGGCCAGCCCAAGCTGCGTCCGGCCGCTCCCGCAACAAAAAATCCCCGCGCAATCCCAAACCCACTTTTCCACAGGTCGCCCCTACCTTAAGGTACGCCGCATGCGGGGGCTGTTCACACAATTCTTTGCGGCGGCGACGATCGCCGGC
>JBGTKE010000276.1:0-2804 GCA_041744775.1 Hyphomonas sp.
AAGCCCCATGATGTGCGAGCGCGCCTTTTTCACATCCGCCAGCCTCGTCCCCTTCAGGGGGAGAGGGGCAGGGGTGAGGGGGCGAACCTCTCCACAAATGCTGCGTCTGAGTTTTCTGTTGCTCCCCTCACCCCAACCCCCTCTCCCTAAAAGGGAGAGGGGGCTCAGGGTAAACTGTCAGACACTCAGAACCCTGCGTTCACCGTTTTCGGAAACACACCGAGGATCTTCAGCGACTGCGAGAAGAAGCCGAGTTCCTCCAGCGCGAGCTGCACCGGGCGTTCATCCGGATGCCCCTCGATCTCGGCATAGAATTGCGACGCCTCGAACGAGCCGCCGGTGAGATAGCTCTCGAGCTTGGTCATGTTGACGCCGTTGGTCGCGAACCCGCCGAGACCTTTGTAGAGCGCGGCCGGGATGTTGCGCACCTCGAACAGGAAGGCAGTCTTCGCCGGACCGTCCTCAGCGTCAATGTCGGCCGGATCGCGTGACATGATCACGAAGCGCGTCGTGTTGTGCGCGGCATCCTCGATATCCTCGGCGAGGATCTCGAGCCCGTAAACCTGCGCGGCAAGCCGCGGCGCGATGGCGGCGACCGACGGATCGCCGAGCTGCGCCACTTCGCGGGCCGCACCGGCAGTGTCGGCGGCAGTAACCGCCTCGATGCCATGCTTGCGCAGGAAGTTGCGGCACTGGCCGAGGCCCATGATGTGCGATCGGGCTTTCTTCACGTCGGCCAGCTTGGTGCCCTTGAGCGCCATCAGCTGGAACCGGATCGGCAGGTAAAACTCGCCGGTGATGTGCAGCGGCGTGGAGGGCAAGAGATAATGAATGTCGCCGACCCGGCCGGCGATCGTGTTCTCGACAGGGATCATGGCGAGCGCGGCTTCGCCCTTCTCGACCGCGATGAAACAGTCTTCGAAGGTCCGGCAGGCTATCGGCTCATGGTCCGGAAAGGCCTCGCTGCAGGCGATGTGCGAGTTCGCGCCCGGCTCGCCCTGATAGGCAATTTTCTGACTCATCGAGGAAATCCCTGGCCTGTATCCCCGATTCGACGTGCGTCTGATCGCCGCGACGCCCGGGGGAAGCGCCTCTGCGAGGCACCGGTTATATTGTGCGCACCCGGTTAGCGTGCCAAAACCCGCCCGCCAAGACACAAGTCACGCAAATAGATTCGAAGGATTGCCCCCATGGGAGAACTCGGTCTCAACAAGATCATGGGCGCCCTGCTCGCCACCGCCCTTGGCATGATGGCCCTGGCAACCCTGCCGAGCCTCGTGTTCGCTGGCACGGGCGGCCATGGCGACGACCACGCAGAGCCTGTGACGCTCAGCGAACAGATGTGCGCGAAGTTCCACTATTGCGTCGAAATCGCCGAAGCCGGCTCCGCTGGCGGCGCAGATGAAACCGTGTTCGACCTAGGCGCGGCCCTCCTGCTGGCAGACGTCTCACGCGGCGAGCGCACCTTCGCTGGCCAGTGTTCGACCTGCCACACGATCGCCCCCGGCGGCGCCAACGGCACCGGCCCGAACCTGCACAACACCGTCGGCGCCGACAAGGCCCACATCGCCGGCTTCAACTATTCCGGCGCCCTGTCGAACGCCGAAGGCAGCTGGACCTACGAGAACCTTGACGCCTGGCTGAAAAGCCCGGCCGGGTATCTTCGCGGCACGTCGATGTCTTTCGCCGGCGTCAGGCGCGACGCCGACCGCGTCAACGTGATTGCCTATCTCGCCGCCAATACAGAAGGCGCGCCTGCGTTCCCGGCGCCGATGCCCGCCGAGGCTCCGGCCGAGGATGAAGCGGATCCGGCCGACGGCGAGGCGGTTCCGGCCGACGCGGCAATCGATCCCTCCGACGGCGAAGAAGCTCCGGCCGACGCCGAAACGCCCCCGGCCGAAAGGCTCACCGAAGACGTCCAGCCGACCTGATCGCAGGACAATCCGTACACAAACCCCCGGCCTGCGCCGGGGGTTTTTTGTTGCGGTGCCTGATTACGGCGGCGTGCCTCAGACGCGCTATCATCGCCATCAGACCGCCTTCAACCAGTCCGGCGTCCCGCCCGCCGAAAGCGATACCCGGCGCACACAAGTCACGTCGCCTTCGGCCGTCCGTATACGCGCAATCGCCTCACCGAGTGGCTCGCGTGCCACGGCGACATGAAAGGCATTGGCATGCAGCAGTGTGCCCGGCGCCGTGAGGATGCCCGTATGGCCGTTCCAGAACACGAGGTCGCCGCGCTGAAGCTTGCCCGGTGCCTGCCAGTCCGCCACCGGCTCACCGGCCCAGGCCGCCTGCATGTCGGAATCGCGCGGCAGGATCGCGCCGCAGGCTTCGAAGGCCTGCTGGATCAGCCCCGAGCAATCGAGCCCGAGACTCTCACGCCCGCCCCAGAGGTAAGGTGTTTCGAGATAGCGCTCGGCGACGCCGGCCGGATCGGTCTCGAACGCCGTCAGGGCGGCAAGGTGGCGCTGATGCACCCAGCCTGCCCGTTCGCACTCTACCCACGGTCCTTCGGTCCGACCGGTCGCCGCCACGCGTGCGCCGAGGCAGAGCAGGAAGCGCGGCGCGGATTTGAGGTCAGGCCCCGAGAAGCAAAAGGTGCGCAGCGCGCTCAATTTGTGCGTGGGCGGCAGGGCGGGCGAGGAAAGCGCGTCCATGTTAACCCAGCCGACATACCGGTCCCGGCGCAGCTGGCAGAGGCCAAACTCGCCCTCTTCGCGGAACACGTCCAGCATCTCGCCGTGCAGTGCCTGCGTGCCGAGGCGGCCGTCGGGCGCCGGCGTCTCGCGGATCGCCGCGAC
>JBGTKE010000277.1:0-4948 GCA_041744775.1 Hyphomonas sp.
AGGGGCTGGGGCGTGTCCGCCCCGAACAGGCCGTCGATCGCGTTGACGAGGATCTGCATCCCGTCCGACCCCTCTTGCCCGCCCGGCGGCGGCGCGGGCACCGGCCCGGATGCCTGCGACATCATCAGCCGGAACAGCGAAGGATGGGCGAGCGCAAAGTATACGTAAGCCCGCCCCATCGCGTTGAACGCCTCGACACCCGGCGCAGATGAGGCCATCGCCCCCCGGAACGCCGCTGCCATTCGCGCCTGTCCTTCAAGGCAGAGCACCGCCAACAGCGCCGCCTTGTCCGGAAAATGCCGGTACACCGCCGTTGCGGAGACGCCCGCATTGCGCGCAATCTCCCGCAGGCTCAGCGCCTCAGCCGGCCCCGTGTCGATCAGCTTCAGGCCTTCCTCGATCAGCGCCGCGCGCAAATCGCCATGATGATAGCGATTTCTCTCGGAACTGATGTTGACACTGTTATCATTCTCGGTCATGTTACCAGTGTAAACATTATTTCGCGTGCCTGCAACCGTCGTCAACCTGCATCAGGAGCCCGCCATGCCCAGCCCCGTAGAAGCCGCCATCCGCGGCGTCGTCACCCAAGGCCTTATGGGGGTCGCGAACTTCAACCGCACCCGCCGCAAGTCGAAGGAGCCGAACCCCTACCTGAACGGTATCCACACGCCCCTCAAAGAGGAGCACACGCTGATGGACCTGAAAGTCACCGGCACCATTCCGCCCGCCCTCAACGGTCTCTACCTGCGCAACGGTCCGAACCCCTTCTCCCCGCCCAATCCCGCCACCCATCACTGGTTCGCCGGCGACGGCATGCTGCACGGCGTGCGCCTCGAAGCCGGCAAGGCCCTCTGGTACCGCAACCGCTGGGTCCGCTCGGCCGAGATCAGCCAGGCCCTCGGCGAGCCCCCCGTCCCGGGCCCGGCCAGCCGCATTGAAAGTCCGAACACGAACGTTGTCGCCATGGCCGGGAAAATCTGGGCCATCGTCGAGGCCGGAGGCCTGCCGATGGAAGTGTCCGACATGCTGGAGTCGCGCACTCGGAGCGATTTCGGCGGGCTTCTCGCCCAGGGCTTCGCCGCCCATCCCCACCAAGACCCGCTGACCGGCGAGACCCACGCCATCTGCTACAACGCGATGGAGCCCACGGTTATCTGGCACACAGTTCTGGATACGGACGGAAATGTCCGCCGCCATGAAGCCATCGCGGTGCAGGACGGTCCGTCCATCCATGACTGCATGATCACGAAGAACTATGTCATCGTCCTGGACCTGCCCGTTACCTTCTCCATGGCGGCCCTGATTTCCGGCGAGAACTTCCCCTATCGCTGGAACCCGAAACACGCCGCCCGCATCGGCCTCCTCCCCCGCGAGGGCAAGGGCGAAGACATCATCTGGTGCGCGGTCGAACCCTGCTACATCTTCCACCCCGCCAATGCCTACGAAACCGAAGACGGCAAGGTCATCATGGATGCCTGCGTCCACTCCGCCGTCTTCGCCGATGGCCAGAAGGGACCGAACGCGGCCGTCACCACATTCGAAAGCCTCGAAATCGACCCTGCCGCCCATAGCGTCACGCGCACTGTACTGGACGCCGCACCGCAGGAATTTCCGCGCCCGGACGAACGCCGCCTCGGCCAGCCCTACCGCTATGCCTACACCGTCGCCCTCCCGCCCACCGGCGCGGCCGACTGGATGGGCGCCTCCAGCCTGTTCAAGCACGACCTCGGCGCCCGCACCCGCGAAGTGCATGACTTCGGCACCGGCCGCGTGCCCGGCGAATTCGTCTTCGTGCCCGCGCATGCAAACGCCGCTGAAGATGAAGGCTGGCTCATCGGCTACGTCATCGACACCAACACCGACACCACCGATCTCGTGATCCTCAACGCACAGGATTTCACCGGTCCGCCGGTTGCCGCCATTACCATCCCGCACCGCATTCCGCCGGGCTTCCATGGCAACTGGGTCGCCCTGCCCTAGCCGGACGGATCTTCATCCCTGGACGGAAGGCGCGCGACCAGCAACTTGTCGATGCGCCGGCCGTCCAGGTCGATCACTTCAAAACGCCAGCCGGTTGAGAACACCACGTCCCCAAGTTCCGGAATCCTCTGGAGCTGATGGATCACGAGACCGGCAACAGTCGTGTACGCAGGATCCTCGTCATCCGTCACGGAAGTGCCCAGCGTGATCTCCGCGTCCTCGATCGCCATGCGGCCATCGATCAGCCAGGAACCATCTTCGCGCCGCTGCGGACGGTCGAGCCCGTCCGCCGGCGAGAAGGCCACGTCCCCGGCAATCGCGCCCAGCACGTCGGCCGCCGTGACGATCCCCTCGATATGGCCCAGCTCGTCCGACACCAGCGCCATCTGCACCGCGCTCGCCTGGATGCTCTCCAGCAGGTTCAGCACCGTCATCGTGTCCGGCACGAACAGCGGCGCATGGCCGGCGGTCTCGAAATCCGGCAACCGCTTGCCCTCTGACAGCGCCAGAAGATCCTTGGTCTGAACAACCGAGGTCACATGTTCAAGATCGCCCCGCGCCACCGGAAAGCGTGAATGCCCGGCCTCCGCGATCTGTTTCAGCAGCACGTCCGCCGGCTCGTCCAGGTCGAGCCAGACGACATCCTTGCGCGAGGTCATGATCGAGCGCACGTCCCGGTCGGCGAGGCGCATCACACTGCGGATCATGTTGCGCTCGTCGGCATCGATGGCGCCGCTGGCCGCGCCTTCCTCGATCACGCTTTCGATCTCTTCTTCCGTCATCAGCTCCGCGTTCACCTTTGACAGGCCGAGCACCCTCAGGATCAGGTTGGTCGACCCTCGCAGCACAAAGACGACCGGGAATGCGATCTTCGACAGCATCGACATCGGCGGCGCTATGATGCTCGCGAACGCTTCCGGGGCGGTAATCGCAATCCGCTTGGGCACCAGTTCGCCGATCACGATCGAGAGATAGGTCGTCGCTGCGATCACCACGCCGAAAGCAATCAGGTTCGCCTGCGTCTGAACCGCTGGAAACAGCCGCAGGACAACCGGCGCCACATCCTCGGCCAGCGCCGTCGCGCCATACGCACCCGCGATGATGCCGATCAGCGTGATGCCCACCTGCACGGTGGAGAGGAACCGCGACGGGTCATCCTTCAGCTTCAGCGCAACCTTCGCCCCCCGGTCACCCTTGTCGGCGCGCATCTGCAACCGGTTGCGGCGGGAAGAAACAATGGCAAGTTCGGAAAGCGCGAATACCCCGTTCAGGGCGATCAGCGCGAAAAGGATGAGCAGGTCCATGGCGGCGCCCTATCGCATGATTGAGCGGCAGTCGCAAAGGTCAATTTATGGGCGCGGGCGGAACTCCAGATCGTCTCCCAGCACGCGCCGCGCGGCGAATGCCGCCGCCGATCCTGGCTCCGGCCCGCTGAGGAACCAGCCCAGATCCGGCGCATAAAGCACGCCGTACCCTGCGGGATAGAGCGGAGAGACGCGCCCGTCCGCCAGATGGACAGCGCGCTGGCCGTCCAGGGTACTGATCTCGATCAACCCGGCGCCGTCGGCCTCGAACCAACCTGCGAGGTCTTCCGGAAACGGAGTGTTCCGGGGCGCGCGCAGCGCTTCTGTGCGCCCTTCTCCCAGCGCGATCAACGCATGGGGCAGTTCGGTATGGAAGTAGGGCGGCAGGCCGCCATTGCTGACAAACGCCGCGGTGATACGCTGCTCTGCGTCCCAGTAGGCGAACGTGTCAAAGCCTTCGTGATGGCCGGAATAATAGCACCGCTCCCTGCCGGCTGCGCAGTCCCAGTTGCCCAGCGTGAAGGAATGCCCCTGCCGCCAGGCATCCGACAGTGCCAGCGTGCGCACATCGCCCGGCACCGCCCCGAGCGCCCAGCGCTGCGCATAGGCCGTCACATCGCGCACGCTCAGGTAAATATTGCTGCCGCCGTGAAAGCCTTCATTGTCGACCGCGCCCCACGGCTCCGCCCCATCCGTACCCTGACGGAAGCCAAGGGTACGCGGAACTGGCCAATCGGCAAACCGCGCTGGCCGCAGGAACGCCTGTTCCATTCCAGCAGGCTCAAACAGCCGCGCATCGAACACAGCGCTGAGTGGCTCGCCCGTCACCGCCGCCGCAACCGCGCCCAGCACATCGTAACACAGGTTGCAGTAGCTGAACGTCTCTCCCGACGGGGCATAGGGTTTCCCGCTCGCCTTCAGGAAAGCCAGCAAATCCCCTGTGGCCACCGGTTCACCTGCGTCCAGCAGCGACTGGAAAAATCCGTAATCCGGCAATGCCGCCGAATGGTCCAGCAGGTCGCGAACGCGTGTATCCGTGTACGGATAGTCTGGCAACGGATCCGCCACGTTCCCGTCCAGGGACAGCTTTCCCTCCGCCACCAGCCCCAGGACGATTTCCGCCGTCATCGGCTTCGCCAGCGAGGCGCTGTCACTTGTCGTTTCCAGTGTGAAGGGCGCCGTCCCGTCCGCTGTGCCCGCCGCCCCTGCCGCCACACGCACCCCGTCCCGCGTCACCTCGAAGGCCCCGCTGAACTGTGCCAGGGTTTCCGCCTGCGCGAGAAGGGCCGCCCCGTCATCCGGCTGCTCCGGCGCCTGCACCTGCACGCAGGCCGCCAACACAAAGATCAGCGCGAGGCTCGCCTGCTTCATTCGCATAACAACCCCAGGCTTTCCCCGTCTCCCGGTTCAATCTCCTGCCTTATGCCCTCGAGCACCAGTGCGAGTGCAATCCCGCGGCCGGTGCGCGGCGCGTCCAGCGTCTCGCCCGGCACCGAGCCGAGATGCACGCCCATCACCTGCCCGCTCGTCAGGTCAAACACCGGCGCGCCCATCGACCCCAGCGTCGTCGAATGATCATACCGGATCGCATACGGATCACCCGCGTCCTGCAAGGCCGAGAGGAACAACGTCACCCGGTCGCCCCCGCGCACGGCGTCCCCGAT
>JBGTKE010000278.1:0-1939 GCA_041744775.1 Hyphomonas sp.
CTCCCCGGCCCAGACGCTGGCCTCGATGCCAGTCGCGCGCAGCTGCGCGGCTTTGGCGACTGTGCGCACCGTTCCGGCCACCCGCCAGCCGGACGGCGTCAGCAGCCCCGCAAGCTGCAAGGCGCTATAGCCAAGCCCGAAAACAAACAGCAGAGATTGCGGGGAAGTCATTTGCCAATGCCAGAACGCCGTTGCCTAAAGCGCCTTGAATAGACGGTCCGGAGCCCCCTGCCCATGTCCCTGATTGCCTTCGCTGCTGGCGCCGTGCTGATGATGCAGTCGGTCGGCGCCGAAATTGCCAGAGCCGAGGAGGCCCGGCTTGAGGCCTGCGTCGCGAAGATCGAGACCGATCCGGAGAACGCCTACGAAGACGGATTGGCCTGGAGCTTCGAAGGCAACCGGCCGGGCGCTCGTCAGTGCACGGCGCTGGCCCTGATCGCGCTCGGCAATTACGAAAACGGCGCGCAGCGTCTGCAGGCCCTGGCGACCGCGCCGGATGCGGGCACGATGGAACAGCGCGCGATCTACCTGTCACAGGCGGGTCAGGCCTGGATGATGGCCGGCGCTGCGGATGCTGCGGCGGTGTCCTTTTCGGAGGCACTAAAGCTCGCGCCCGGAACGGTCGAGTTGCTGATGGACCGCGCCAGCGCCTACATTCTGACCGAAAAGTGGGACGAGGCCCTGTCGGATCTCGACTTTGCGCTTGCCAGTTCTCCGGGTTTCGGCCCAGCGCATCAGCTGCGCGCCGAAGTGCACCTCAACAAGAAGAGCTATGACCTCGCGCTGCAGGACGTGCAGGCGGCGATGGAAGCCGATCCGAAGAACATCGACACGCTGCTGGTGCGCGGGCGCGTGCGCGAAGCGATCCGGATCGCGGCAGAAGACGGCGTACCGCAGTAACGGCCGCATCACTCGCTGTAGCGGGCTTCCAGCATCGACCAGACCGCGCGCAAGCTGCACGGCGCGCCGCCTTCAGGCCGGCCATATTTCGACTTGCGCCAGGCCCAGATGTCGAAATGCGCCCAGCTTTTTGCAGCGACGAACTGTTTCAGGAACACGGCGGCCGTGATCGAGCCGGCGAAGCTGCCGCCGGAGTTCACGAGATCGGCGACCGGGCTCTTGAGATCGGCCAGATAGGGATCCCAGAGCGGCATGCGCCAGACCGGATCGCCGGTGCGCGCCGAAGCGGCCAGAATGTCGGCGGCGAGCTGGTCATCGTCCGTGTACAGCGGCGCAAGATCGGCGCCGAGCGCCACACGCGCTGCGCCGGTGAGTGTGGCGAAATCGAGCAGAAGGTCGGGGTCATCTTCCGATGCGCGGGCAAGCGCATCACCGAGGACGAGGCGTCCTTCCGCGTCGGTATTGTCAATCTCGACCGTCAGGCCCTTGCGGCTGGAGAGGATATCGCCGGGGCGGAAAGAATTGCCGGCAATCGCATTCTCGGCGGCCGAAACATAGAGTTTCAGGTGAACGGGCAGGTTTGCGCCCATCACCAGTTCAGCCAGCGCGATGGCATGCGCGGCGCCGCCCATGTCCTTCTTCATGATGCGCATGCCGTCGCCGCCTTTGATGTTCAGGCCGCCCGAATCGAAGGTGATGCCCTTGCCCACGAGGGAAACTTTCGGGTCGCGGGGTTTGCCCCACTCGAGTTCGAGGAAGCGGGGCTCTTCGGTCGCGGCGCGGCCGACGGCGTGGACCATCGGATAGTTCTCGGCGAGCAGCGCGTCGCCGACGGTGGAGGTGAGTTTCGCGCCAAAGCGCTCAGCCAAGGCGGCCATCTCCGCTTCCAGACCGGCGGGTGTCATGTCGGCGGCCGGCGTGTTGACCATGTCGCGCAGATGGGCGGCGGCGTCCGCTTCGCGCGCCAGACGCTCGCCGTCCTTGCCGCTGGGCAACTTGAGCCGGGGCGGATTGGTCTTCTCGGTCTTGTAGCGCTCGA
>JBGTKE010000279.1:0-4189 GCA_041744775.1 Hyphomonas sp.
GACATGGATCACCGAATGATCCGCGTCCGGCATACCGATCACCCTCGCCGCGTGCACGTCCACTTCGCGCGCTTCCAGCTCAAACGTTTCGCCGCCGCGGGCGAGGTCGTAGGCCCGCTCGCCGGCGACCTTGATGGCGGAGAATTTCGGCGGGATCTGCCGGATGGTGCCGGCATAGGCTTTCAGCGCCGCCTCGACGGCCTCGCGCGCGGGGCGCACATCGGAGGTGGCGGTGATCTCCCCTTCCCCGTCCTGACTGGCGGTCGAGAGACCCCAGCGGATGGTGAAGACGTATTCCTTCTCCGAATCCATTGCCCACTGGACGGTCTTGGTCGCCTCGCCCAGCGCGATCGGCAGGATACCGTCCGCCAGCGGATCAAGCGTGCCGCCATGTCCGACCTTTTCGGCATTGAACAGGCGCTTGAGGATGGCGACGGCCTGGGTGGAGGTCATGTCGACAGGCTTGAACAGGTTCAGCCAGCCCGTGACGGGCTCGCCTTTACGTTTTCTCTGACGGGCCACGGGTGGGTCGCTCCTGATCGGCCCTGACAGGCGGTTCGAACGCCGGGGCCGGTTATGCTGCCGGAATATGCCGGACGTGCGCTTATCGAAGGAAGTCAGGCGGTGTCAATCGCCGCGCCTGCAGTTCAGGAGACCGATTTGAGGTCCAGGAGGTCGTCATCCTCGTCTGGCCGCGGCGGCAGGGGCGCGCGCGGCGCAGGCGCAGAACTGGCGGCGCCCTTCGGCAGGCGGAGGTTGACGCTGTCGATATTGAGATCGAAGTCGCCCGTGGTCACCGTGTCGCCGGTGTCCATCTTGTGGCGCACAACGTCGCGGATCTTGATCAGCACGTCGCGGTTGTTGTCGACAAGCGGGATCTGGCGGCCATCCGACGTGCCGATCAGGAGTCGGTAGTAGGGCTCCTGCTTCTTCAGCTTCACCGCGATCATTGCGGCGCGCACGCCGAGGAAGAGGCCGAACAGCATGAGCGCGGCGCCGATGATGTTAGCGAGACCGCTGCTTGGCTTACCGGCCATGACCACTGCTGCCCCGAAGCCGACGAGGCCCAAGAAAAGCAGGCCGACACAGGCGGTGGAGTAAACGGCCTGTGTCTTGCGGTTGGCCGGCGTGTCCCAGGGAAAGAATTCGTGCCGCTCGACCGACATTGTCGCGATGCGGCGGATGGCGATCGTGTCATCGCCGAGTTGCAGCGACGCTGCCGAGACTTCGCCCTGGCGCGCGCCTTCTTCGTCTATGGTCTGGCGTTGCATGCCTCAGTTCCCCGGCTTTCTGCCCAGCGTCGGTATCGATACTGGGCGAAGACGTGTCTAATGCCAAAGCATCAAGGCAGAAACGCGGCAGAGGGCGCTCAGCCCTCGACATCGCGGCGGACGCGCGGATCGGCTAGCAGCTTGTCGATGGCGGTCGCCTCGTCATAGGATTTGTCTGCGATGAAATGCAGTTCCGGCGTAAACTTGAGCTCGATCTCGCGGCCGAGGCGCCCGCGCAGGAAGGGCGCGGCCCGGTTCAGCGCGCCGGCCAGCTTGGCGCGGCCCGCTTCGGTATCGTCGCCCAGCGGGGTGACATAGACCTTCGCGCGTTTCAGGTCCGGCGAGCAGCGCACTTCGCCGACGGTCACCATTACGCCGGTGAGTTCCGGATCGCGCAGGTCCTCGCGCGCGATGATCTCGGCGAGCGCATGGCGGATGATCTCGCCGGCGCGGAGCTGGCGCTGCGACGGAAGACCGGGCTTGGCAGGTTTCTTGGCCATCAGTGGCTTACCCTTGAGGTGACGAATTCGAGAAAGGCGGCGCGCCGGGCCGTGTCCTGCCCGAACCAGCCGTCAGGAATGATCAGTGTATCGGCGCCATCGATGAACACCGCAACATGCGCCTTGCCGGGCGTCACCTTGCGCACGCCGGCCCAGGCGACGCGGGTTTCGACCTGGCCCCGGCGCACCGCAAGGTGGTCCGGCGAGGCGGTGACCTGTGTGTCGAGGCTGCGTTCGGTGCCGCGCCCGGGACGGTTCCGGTAAGACCAGCGCATGAAGATGATATACCACGCAATTCCGGCAAAGGCAGCGAGATTGGCCGAGGCCATCAGCTGCGAAAAGGGGTCCCAGCCCAGCGATCGGGCCATATCCTTGGCCAGCAGGGCGACGCTCGCCGAGATGATCGGGGCGGTCAGGCCGGCATAGTAGAGCGCCGTCGGCCCGATCGTCCCGGACCGGCTCATCCGGACCAGACGTTTGAGGTCACGGCTGCTCAGCCGTCCGGACACAGACAGGGAATCGCTCATCCGCGCAGTCTAGGCGAGGGTTCTTGCGATTTCTTCTACCTGGAAGCATTCAATTTTATCGCCCACGCGAATGTCTTCATAGCGTTCGAACGCCATGCCGCATTCCATGCCGGAGGCCACTTCGGCCACCTCGTCCTTGAAGCGCTTGAGCGTCTTAAGCTTGCCTTCGTGGATGACGACGTTGTCGCGCAGGAGGCGCACGCCGCAGCCGCGCACGACCTTGCCTTCGGAAATCCGGCAGCCGGCGACCTTGCCGGTTTTCGTGATGTTGAAGACTTCGAGGATATCGGCGTAACCGAGGAAGGTTTCGCGCTTCTCCGGGGCGAGCATTCCCGACAGGGTCGATTTGACGTCGTCGAGCAGGTCGTAGATCACCGAATAATAGCGGATTTCGACGCCTTCGCGCTCGGCCAGGTCGCGTGCCTGCTTGTTGGCGCGGACGTTGAACGCGAAGATCGGCGCATCCGACGACCGGGCGAGCAGGACATCGGATTCCGAAATCCCTCCCACCGCACCGTGGATGACCTTGGCGCGGACTTCGTCCGTCGAGATATTGTCGAGGGACATCGAGATCGCTTCGACCGATCCCTGCACATCGCCCTTGAGGACGATCGGCAACTCGCGCGTCTCGACCGTGCCATCCTTCAGACGGCTGAGCAGCTGGTCGAGGGAGGCGCGGGCGGCAGCCCCTGCCCCGCCGAGAATCTGGCGTTTCGACCGGATACGGTATTCCGTGATTTCGCGGGCGCGCGACTCGCTGTCGACGACCACCATCGGCTCGCCCGGATCCGGCGCGCCGTCCATGCCGAGCACTTCGACTGGAAGCGACGGGCCTGCCCCGTCAAGCTGCTGGCCACGCTCGTCGACGAGGGCGCGAACCTTGCCCCATTGTGCACCGGCCACGACAATGTCGCCGCGCTTCAGGGTGCCGCGCTTGATCAGCACGGTGGCCACCGGGCCGCGGCCCTTGTCGAGCTTGGATTCGATCACGACGCCGTCGGCTTCGCGGTTCGGGTTGGCTTTCAGTTCGAGCACTTCGGCCTGCAGCGAGATCGCATCGGTCAACTCGCCGAGACCCGCGCCGGTTTTCGCCGAAACCTTGACGGCCATGGTCACGCCGCCCATAGATTCGACCTGGATGTCGTGCTGCAGGAGGTCCGTCAGCACTTTTTCCGGATTGGCATCGTGCAGGTCACACTTGGTGACCGCCACGATGATCGGCACGCCGGCCGCCTTCGCGTGGTTTATCGATTCAATCGTCTGCGGCATGATCGAGTCGTCCGCTGCGACCACGAGAACCGCGATGTCGGTAGCGTTCGCGCCGCGGGCCCGCATCGCCGTGAAGGCGGCATGACCGGGCGTATCGAGGAAGGTGATCCGGTCGCCGGATTTCAGCTGCACCTGGTAGGCGCCGATATGCTGGGTGATGCCGCCGGCTTCACCCGCCACGACGTCGGTCTTGCGAAGCGCGTCGAGCAGCGAGGTCTTGCCGTGGTCGACATGGCCCATGATGGTCACGATCGGCGCGCGCGGCTGCAGGTCGATATCGTCGTCGGCCGAGCCTTCGAGCCCGATCTCGACATCCGCTTCCGACACGCGCCGGACGGTGTGTCCGAATTCCGACGCGATCAGTTCCGCCGTGTCGGCATCGACGATGTCGTTGCCGCGCAGCATCTCGCCCTGCTTGAACATGAATTTCACGACGTCGGCGACGCGCTCGTTCATGCGGCCGGCGAGGTCCTGAAGCGTGATGGTTTCGGGCAGCGTGACTTCGATGGAGACCTTGTCGCGGTCACTGCCGCCGCCCATCTTGCGTTCGCGTTCGCGTTCGCGGGCCCGGCGCACTGACGCCAGCGAGCGCTGGCGATCGGCATCGTCGCCGAGCGCCGAC
>JBGTKE010000280.1:0-2798 GCA_041744775.1 Hyphomonas sp.
GATGCGCGCCAGACGATGCAGCGCAAGGCGCAGGAAATCACGCTTGCCCGCCAGCTCGAGAAACGGATGACGAAGGACGAGATCCTGACGATGTATCTCAACCGGGTCTATTTCGGCTCGGGTCTGTACGGCGTCGATGCGGCCTCGCGCTTCTATTTCGGCAAGCCGCCGGAGCAGATGACGATTGCCGAGGCGGCGCTGCTGGCGGCCCTGCCGAAGGCGCCCTCGAAGCTGAACCTGCGCGAGAACCTGACCGGCGCCAAGGAACGTCAGGCCTATGTGCTGCGCGAGATGCGCAGCGAGCGTTTCATCACCAAGCAGGAAGAACAGGCGGCGCTGGCGGCCGAGATCAGGATCATCGCACCGCCGGTCTATGATCCGGAACTCGGCTATGTGCTGGACGTGGCGACCGAGCGGCTGTCCGCCGTGCTGCCGCGTGTGCCGGGTGATGCGGTGGTGACGCTGACGATTGATCCGAAGCTGCAGGCGCGCGTGCAGACGCGCATCCGCGAGCGGATGGCGAAGGATGGCCCGGCGCTGAAGGCGGGGCAGGCGGCGGCGCTGATCCTCGGCAAGGATGGCCGCGTGACGGCGATGGTGGGCGGTGTCAATTACAAGACCTCGCCGTTCAACAGGGTGACGCAGGCGAAGCGGCAGCCGGGCTCGAGCTTCAAACCGTTCGTGTACGCCCTTGCGCTTGAAGACGGCTATTCGCCCTATGACGTGTTCAACGACCGCCCGATCAGCATCGGCAAATGGAAGCCGGTGAACTATAACGGCGAATTCATAGGGCCGATGACGCTGAGCGAGGCGTTGACGCGCTCGACCAATACGGTTGCAGCCGAACTCGGCAACGAGTCGAACCCGGCGCGGGTGATCGATCTCGCCAAACGCTTCGGCATCAAGAGCGCGATGCAGCCCTATCCGTCGCTGGCGCTCGGCAGCCAGGAGGTGAACCTGTGGGAGATAACCGGCGCTTACGGCGTGTTCCAGACCGGCGGGCGCCGGATGGAGCCGTATCTCATCTCGAAGGTGACCGACACGCGCGGCAAGGTGCTGTTCGAGCAGCCGGCGGCCGAGGCGCAACGTGTGTATGCGGAGGATTATGCCGCCGACATGAACGCCATGTTGACGCGCGTGGTCAATGCCTCCATCGGCACCGGGCAGGCGGCCCGGGTCAAGGACTGGACCGTGGCGGGCAAGACCGGTACCAGCCAGGACTGGCGCGACGCCTGGTTCATCGGGTTCACCTCGGCCTATGTCGGCGGCGTGTGGGTCGGCAATGACGATGACACGGCGATGAAGAAGGTGACCGGCGGCGGGCTGCCGGCGGACCTCTGGTCGGACATCATGGAAATCGCCCACGAGGGCGAGAAACCGGCGCCGCTGTTCGGGGAGGGGCTCGCGCTGGTGCTTGCTCCGGACGCGGAGGACCGGATCGCATTCTACCGCGGCATGTCGCAGGCCTTCGCGAGCGCCTCGGGCGCGCGCATTGCAAGCGGCGGCGGGGAGACGGTGCGTCAGGCGGAGTAGGGGCGGCGCCACTTCCTGTCTTGCCCTGTGTCGGTTTCTATCCGTTTCTCTCTCATTCCTTCTCGATCTTTCTCTTTCTCTCTCTCATTTTTTCTCATTCTTTCGCGCTTTTTCCGGGCGCGGCGGGGTGCATCCTGCGGGCCCTGCGCGTTTCCAGCGGTGGCGAGCAGGAAAATAAGCGCAATTTTTTCGAAGTTCCCATCAGCAAGGTGTCCGGCTTGCGGGTGGGGTGATCCGGGGGCGGAGGGGTTTCTCGTCATGCGCGGAGTATACATCCGGCGCGGGGGGCGGGGCGCAAGTTTGCGGGATTGTTTTACAGGGGGTTGATTTTGTTGGGGTGGGGGAGGCGGGGATGTAGGCGTAGGTGTGGATTTGATTTCCGCCGGTGGCGTCGCGCGCGGCCGGTCTGTTGCGCCCCCTCACCCCAACCCCTCTCCCAAGGGAGAGGGGCTTAGAGGGGTCAGATATCCAGCGTTTCGACGAAGGCGGCGTTGTCCTGGATGAACTTGAAGCGGAGTTCGGCTTTCTTGCCCATCAAGGTGTTGATCAGGTCGGCCGGTTTCATTTCGGTGAGTTCGTCCATCGAGTCCGGCAGGGTGACGCGGGCGAGGACGCGGCTGGCCGGGTTCATGGTGGTTTCTTTCAACTGAGCGGGGTTCATCTCGCCGAGGCCCTTGAAGCGGGTCAGCTCGATCTTCTGGTTGCCCTTGAAGTGTTCCCTGGTGATCCGTGCACGGCCTTCATCGTCCATGGCGTAGTGGATGTTACCCTTGTTCGCGAGCTTGTAGAGCGGCGGCTGGGCCAGGTAGAGCCGGCCGGCTTCGATCAGGCCGGGGGTGAGGCGGTAGAAGAAGGTGATCAGCAGGGCGGCAATGTGGGCGCCGTCCACGTCGGCATCGGTCATGATGATGATGCGCTCATAGCGCAGGTCATCGAGATTGAACTTGCGGCCAAGCTCCGTACCCAGAGCAAGCGAGAGGTCGGAGAGTTCCTGGTTGCCCATCAGCTTGTCGTCGGAGGCAGACTCGACGTTCAGGATCTTGCCGCGCAGGGGCAGGATCGCCTGCGTCTCGCGGTTGCGGGCCTGTTTGGCGGAGCCGCCGGCGCTATCGCCTTCGACGAGGAAGAGTTCGGTGCCTTCGGGGCCCTTGGCCGAACAGTCGGCGAGCTTGCCGGGGAGGCGGAGTTTCTTGGTCGCCGACTTGCGGCTGATTTCCTTGGCCTTGCGGCGCTTGGCGCGCTCGTCGGCGCGGTCGATGGCCCAG
>JBGTKE010000281.1:0-5216 GCA_041744775.1 Hyphomonas sp.
AGGGAGATACGGTCATGATCGGTGTTGTCGCGAAACTGACGATCCAGGACGGCAAGCAGGCCGAGTTCGAGCAGGTTGCCAGGGACCTGATGGCGAAAGTGAAGGCCAACGAGCCCGGCTGCCTCACTTATCAGCTCTACAAGACAAAGGGCTCGGCCACCGAATACATCTTCATGGAACAGTACGCCTCGCAGGACGCCCTCAAGTCCCACGGCCAGACCGAGTATTTCAAGGCCGCCGGCCCGAAACTCGGCGCGGTTCTCGGCGCCAAGCCCGAGATCGCCTATTACGACATCGTCGAATAGGCGGAGCGGCGGCCATGGATCTCTCGCTTTCGCCGTCTGACCTCAAGTTCCAGAATGAAGTCCGGGACTGGATCGCTGCCAACTTCGACGCAGACCTGCGCGCCCGGATGGCGCTGTCGAAGAACGGCTATGTCGACAAAGCGAGCCAGGTCGCCTGGCAGAAGAAGCTGGCCTCGAAAGGCTGGATCGCCCCGAACTGGCCCAAGGAACATGGCGGCCCCGGCCTCTCCACGACCGAACGCTACATCCTGCAGTCCGAACTCTCGAGCGCCGGCACGCCGAATGTCGCGCCGTTCGGTGTGGCCATGGTCGCCCCTGTCATCATGGCCTTCGGCAATGAGACGCAGAAGAAGCAGCACCTGCCGAAGATCCTCTCTTCCGACCTCTGGTGGTGCCAGGGCTATTCCGAACCCGGCGCCGGATCGGACCTCGCCTCGCTGCAGATGAGCGCCGTGCGCGACGGCGACGATTATATCCTCAACGGTTCGAAAATCTGGACGACGCTCGCCCAGTGGGCCGACTGGATATTCTGCCTCGTGCGCACCAGCAAGGAAGGCAAGCCGCAGGAAGGCATCTCCTTCATCGTCTTCCCGATGACACTGCCGGGCATCACGGTCCGCGCGCTGCCAACCCTCGACGGCCCCGCCGAAGGGCAGCACGAGATCAACCAGGTCTTCTTCGAGAACGTCCGTGTAAAGATCAGCGACGCGCTGATCGGCAAGGAGACCGCAGGCTGGACCTACGCCAAGTACCTGCTCGAATTCGAGCGCGGCAACGCCTACGCGCCCGGCCTGCGACACATGCTCAACAAGACGCGGAAAGTCGCCTCGAAAGAGTATGACGGTAACGAGCCGGTCATCCGCAACCCGGATTTCGCCCGCAAGCTCGCCCTCCTCGAAATGCGCATCGACACCCTCGACGCCACCGAACGCCGTGTGCTCTCCTCGCTCTCGGCCGGCCAGAATGTCGGCCCGGAAAGTTCAATGCTGAAATGCGCGGGCTCCGAGGCCCAGCAGGCGATCACCGAACTGACGCTCGAAGCGGTCGGCCTCCACGCCAACCCTTTCGTGCAGGACACCGTCGCGCTGGCCGAGCCCGGATCGAATGCGGAGTCTCCGACACCAGAGCACGCCCTCACCGCCGCGCCGAGCTACTTCAACTACCGCAAGACCTCGATCTATGCAGGCTCGAACGAGATCCAGCGCAACATCATGGCAAAGGCCGTGCTCGGCCTTTGATGGTTGAGGAACGACACTTGGTTCAGGAGTAGACTGATGGCGGCGACGGAAACCGGCAAACCCAGCCTTGCCACACGGCTCGCTTTCGGTATCGGCGGAGCGGCGGACGGCATCAAGAACAACGGCTTCGAGTATGTGTTGTTGTTCTTCTATTCCAACATCCTCGGGGTTGATGCGGGGCTCGTGGGCCTTGCCTTGCTGTTTGCACTGATTATTGACGCGGTATCGGATCCGGTCGTCGGCTACTGGTCGGACAATATCCGCACCAAACTCGGCCGGCGCCATCCCTTCATGTATGCTGCGCTTGTTCCGGTTGCGATCACCTATTTCTTCGCCTGGAATCCGCCCGCCGGAGTCAGTGGCAACGACCTGTTTGTCTGGCTTGTCGTCTCCACCATCGCCGTGCGGCTTTCCTTCACGTTCTACGACGTGCCGAGCACGGCCCTCGCGGCGGAACTGACGCAGGATTATGATGCGCGCACGTCGCTGATGTCCTTGCGCTATTTCTTCGGCTGGTTTGGCGGCCTAACGATCCAGATCCTGCTGTTCCGGTTCCTGCTGGTGCCGACCGAGACAACCCCGATCGGTGTGTTCAACATTGAAGGCTGGAACACCTATGGCGCGGTTGCTGCAGCGTGTATTTTCGTCTGTGTGCTGATATGTGCGTTGGGCACGCACAAGCATATTCCGCACCTGAAGGCGCCGCCTGCAGCCCGCCAATTGACGCTGGGCAAGATTTTCAGGGAGATTTTCGAGACCGTCTCCAACCCTTCTTTCCGGGCGTTGTTCCTCGCAACCCTGTGCGGCCTCATTGCGTCCGGCATTTCAGCGACGCTGAACCAGTACATCAACACGATCTTCTGGGGCTTCGACAATACGCAGATCGCGACAATCACGGCAGCGGTCTACATTTCGGCCATCCTCGCGCTGATCATCGCGCCGATCATCGGCAAGACTTTCGGCAAGAAACGCGGCGCGATCACGATCGGTGCCCTCGCCTTCACGATTGCGCCGCTGCCGGTCATCCTTCGCCTGCTCGGCCTGCTGCCGCCCAACGGGACAGATGCGCTGTTCAACATCATCATCACCATTACAATCTTCGATCTTGCGCTGATCATAGCGACACAGATGCTGATGGCCTCGATGGTGGCCGATATTGTCGAGGACAGCGAGATGCAGACCGGGCGCCGCTCGGAGGGCATCTTCTTTGCGGGCATCAGTTTCATCCGGAAACTGTCACAAGGGGTAGGTGTCATGACGGCTTCCGCCGTACTGGCAGTGGCCGGATTTGCGCAGGGGGGCGGCGGGGCAGGGGCAACGGAAGAATCTATCCGGGCCCTCGGCTGGGGTTACGCCATCTCGCTGCTGTGCGCGTGGACGCTGATGCTCATCTGCGTCAGTTTCTACCGGATCAGCCGCGAATCGCATGCCGAAAACCTGCGGACGCTGGATGAACGGGAGGCTGCGGCAAACCGCGCGGGCGTCCCCTGACGGAAATGTCATGAAGGTATGAATTGCGCCTCATTTCGAGCCGCAATAGAGCCATACTCATGACCGATCCACGCACCATGACCAAACACATCTCCAAGCTCCTCGCTTTCCTCAGCGTGGCCGTCCTCATGCTGCTGACCGTCGCGCTCGCGCCGATGTTCTCGCAGGCCGAGCGTGCGCCGGGAGACACCGCCCCTTCCGCCGCTGTCCTGCCGGCCGCATCGCCGGTTGTGGCACAATCCCAGATTGCCACGCCGGTCGTGCCTCAGTCGCAGGGTCAGATTTATCTCAGCTTCGCCCCGCTGGTGAAAGACGCCTCGCCGGCCGTCGTCAACGTCTACACGGCTAAGACCGTGAAAAGCCGCGTCACGCCGATGGAACAGCTGCTCTACGGTGTGCCCGCCCAGGGCAGCGTGCAGAACTCCCTCGGCTCCGGCGTGATCGTCGGCGCTGACGGCATCGTCGTCACCAACAACCACGTCATTCAGGGCGCCGACAGTTTCCGGGTCGTCCTCAGCGACCGGCGCGAATACCCGGCGGAACTCCTGCTCGCCGACGAGCGCACGGACCTCGCCGTGCTCAAGATCGACATCGGCGACGAGCGCCTGCCGACCCTCAACTTCGCCGACACCCGCGCCGTGCAAGTCGGCGATCTCGTGCTCGCCATCGGCAACCCGTTCGGCGTTGGCCAGACGGTCACCAACGGAATCATCTCGGCCACCGCCCGCACCGACGTGGGCGTCTCCGACTACTCTTTCTTCCTGCAGACCGACGCGGCCGTGAACCCCGGCAACTCTGGCGGCGCCCTGATCAACACCAGGGGCGAACTGGTCGGTGTCAACACAGCCATCTATTCGCGTTCCGGCGGCTCGGTCGGCATCGGCTTTGCGATTCCCTCCGA
The DNA here is from genome assembly GCA_041744775.1 of Hyphomonas sp. Lineage (GTDB taxonomy): Bacteria > Pseudomonadota > Alphaproteobacteria > Caulobacterales > Hyphomonadaceae > Hyphomonas. Next base: position 3,936 of record JBGTKE010000281.1, read on the forward strand.
GATGGTCAAGCGCGTCGTCGACGCCGCCGTCAATGGCGGCACATTCGTGCGCCCCTGGCTCGGCCTTGCCGCGCAATCGGTCAGCTTTGACATCGCCCGGACCCAAGGTCTCGACCGTCCGATCGGGGTGATCGTCACCGAAGTCTATCCGGACGGCCCGGCCGCCAAGGCTGGCCTTCGACGCGGCGATCTCGTCACCGCCATCGATGGCCGCGAAGTGTTCGACGAAAAGGGCCTCAAATTCCTCGCCGCCGTCCGCAATCCTGGCGAACAGGCCAAGCTCACGGTGCTGCGCGCCGGAAATGCCCAGTCGATCAATGTCCAGGTCGAACCGCCGCCCGGCGCGACCGCCGCCGACCTCGTGCTGCTGGCGGACGGCTCGATCTTCAACGGCGCCCGTGTCATCGAGCTCTCGCCGCGCCTCGCCGAGGAAAACGGCCTCGATCCCTTCTCGAAAGGTTCAGGCATTTATGTCCACTCGGTCACCCGCGGCACGATCTCGCGCAACTATTTCAAGCCCGGCGACATCATCCGCACCGTGAACGGTAAATCGACCAAGACGGTGAAGGACCTCGAAAGCGTGCTGTCCAAGGGCGGCACCAGCTGGGAGATCGAAATCGAGCGCAACGGCCGGACGGTCAAGGGCACCGTGCGAACCTGAGGCCAGCCCCAATCACAACCTGAACCCCTCGCCCCCTTCAGGGGGAGAGGGGCAGGGGTGAGGGGGGCCACCTCTCCGCCTGAGCTGCGGCGCCGTGAGCGTGCACAAGTTCTGACTTGCACCTACATCCCAGCCCACCTCACCTCCATTCCAAACTTTATTTCCCGCTCATCCCGGCGAAAGCCGGGACCCAGAAAACCTTGTAATATTTCAGATTTCGGATCCAGGCTTTCGCCTGGATGGCACCGAACGCGAAAAATTCCACAGCTTCCCAATCCGGCTGCATTCCCGCCCGGCCTATTCTCCCCACGTGACCTACTCGCTCCACCGCCCGCCCGCCGGCATGACCGGATTCCTGCGCCTCATCTGGCCGCTGATCTTCGTGCAGCTCGTCGCGCTGAAAGCTTGGGTCCGCAAACACTACGGCCCGGGCGTGCCCTACTGGTACGAAATCAGCCGCTGGGGCCGCGTTCGCCTAGTGCACATGCCGGTCGACTTCACCCAAAGCTACGCCGCACCCGGCGCGCTGAAGCCGGCGGCGTTCGACTTCACCCTGGCGATCACATCACCGCGCCTCGCGGACGCGCTTGCAGCTGAAGCAACTGCGCCCGTGCCTGCGC
>JBGTKE010000282.1:0-2306 GCA_041744775.1 Hyphomonas sp.
TCCGCCGACCTGGTGGTTATGGCAGGGGGTCCCCACCGGATCCCATCCCGAACTCCGTCGTTAAGCCCCCTTGCGCCAATGGTACTACGTCTTAAGGCGTGGGAGAGTAGGTCGCTGCCGGGTCTGCAGAGCCCAGTCAGAAGCGAATTTCTCTTGCAGACATGTCTTTCTCTTGCAACGAACAGCCGCTCTCGGGCGGCTGCCGCTCTGATCCGCCGGGATCAAGGCGGCTCCGTCCGGCCACCGCCGTCAGGCAGGCCGGACTTTGTATTTTGAAGGCCGTTTTGTTTAGAAGGTTGGCCCTTCCGGATACAGACAGATTTGACGCGGGATGGAGCAGTCCGGTAGCTCGTCAGGCTCATAACCTGAAGGTCACAGGTTCAAATCCTGTTCCCGCACCCAAATAAGCCCCTGATTTCCTTGCGGATTTCGGGGGTTTTTCTTTTGGGCGCCGGTTCAGGTTTGCGCCGGGGGCGTATCGGGCCTAGCCTGTCCTTCAAACGGAGGGGGCGTCCATGTTGCGCATCGTGAAAATTCTGCTTGTCCTGAGTGTGGCCGTCTGGGGGCTGCTGGGCGCATTCGGTAACCTCTCTGACTGGGGCGGCACGATGGGCGCCGTGACCGCGACAACTTCCATGTCGACCATCGAGCCCGGCCCCTATAGTTGGCGGGCAACTTCCAATCCGGCGCTGATGTTCGGGGTGTCGGCGGCAATCACGCTCACCAAGCTCGTCATTGCTGCGCTTTGCCTGCTGGGTGCCCGCAAGATGTGGGCGGCGCGCCGTCAGGACGCCGCCGCGTTTGCGCAAGCCAAGACGCTGGCGATTGCCGGCTGCGGCGCGGCAATGTTTCTCCTGTTCACCGGCTGGATTGTCTTCGCGGAGACCTGGTATGAACTCTGGCGGTCGGAAGCCTTGCGTGAAGCGGCTCTCGGCTCGGCCTTCCGCTATGGCGCGATGATCACTCTGATCGGGCTTTTCGTCAGCGCGCGGAATGATTAGCCGCCAGGGCAGGCCAGCCTCCAGAGCGAACCCCAGGCAATCCCGTCCGCCGCGCTTTCGGCTGGAATTCGGATTGTCACCGCTTCTCGCTCCTGAATCGTGTTCGCGCTTGTCCATCTGAAAATCAGAGGCTTGGGCCGGGGCAAGCCCTACCATTGACCCGCGCTTCAAGTTCATTCTTGACCTTGGAGAGCTTCTGAGGTCCGAAGGGAAGCTGGACACGCTGGCGGCGCGACGCTCAGGAGACGCGACATGAAAATCCTCGTCACCGGCGGAGCAGGGTTCATCGGATCGGCGCTGGTGCGCCAGCTGATCGGCGCGGGCGACGCCGATGTCTGTGTCGTGGACAGTCTGACCTATGCGGCAAACCCCGCCTCGCTGGACCCCGTGCGTGCGAGCCCCCGTTTCTCGTTCATCAAGCAGGATATCTGCGACGCCGCCGCGATGCGCGAGATCGTGGCGGGCTTTGCGCCGGCGCGAATCGTCCATCTCGCCGCCGAGACGCATGTCGATCGCTCGATCACCGGCTCGCGCGCCTTCATCGACACCAATATCCTCGGCACCCATTCCCTGCTGGAAGCGGCACGCGACTGGCTGCAGGGCAGCGGCAAGGCGCAGCGCGACAGTTTCCGTTTCCTGCACGTCTCAACGGACGAGGTCTTCGGCTCGCTCGGGCCGGAGGGCGCGTTCAGCGAGGCGACGAAATATGATCCGTCCTCGCCCTATTCGGCGTCCAAGGCCGCGGCCGACCATCTCGTGCTGGCTTGGCACCGTACCTATGGCGTGCCGGCGATCATCTCCAACTGTTCCAATAATTACGGCCCCTGCCAGTTCCCGGAGAAGCTGATCCCGCTGGTGCTCCTCAATGCGCTCGAAGGCTTGCCGCTGCCGGTCTACGGCGACGGCCAGCAGGTGCGCGACTGGTTGTTCGTGGACGACCATGCGCGCGCGCTCATCGCCATGCTCAAGTGCGGCCGGCCCGGCGAGACCTATGCCGTAGGCGGACGGTCCGAGCGCCGCAATCTCGACGTTGTGCACGCAATCTGCGATATTCTCGATACCCGCACGCCGCTCCCAGGCGGCAAGCCGCGGCGCAGCCAGATCTCATTCGTCGAAGACCGTCCCGGTCATGACCGGCGCTATGCCATCGACCCGTCGAAGATCGAAACCGAGCTCGGCTGGCGCGCCGCGGAAAGCTTCGAGTCCGGCCTCGCGCGGACGCTGGACTGGTATCTCGCCAATCCCGGCTGGTGGCAGCCGATCCGCAAGAATTCCTATGCGGGCCAACGACTTGGCCAGCTTCCG
>JBGTKE010000283.1:0-2895 GCA_041744775.1 Hyphomonas sp.
CGCAGCTAGGTCAGCCAGACCGGAATCGAAAAGGCCGCCGGTGTTTCCATCGGCGGCCTTTGAAATTGTGCGCTGGACCTGTCTAGAGCGAGGTATCCGGCGAGGCGACGGCGCTGATCTGGCGAGCGGTGTATTCCGCGACAGGGTCGGCCTCCGCTTCGGTCTTTTCAGCTGGAACGGTCTGGATGCTCATCAGGCGGGGCGTCGCCGAGGAGATCGTGCGGGTCGAGGTCGAGACCGCTGCGGGCGCCGTGGTCGGCGTGATGGTGTAATAGCCGTCATCGCCGGCGGTCGAGCCTTCGGCGAAGAGCAGGGTCTCGTCGGCGCCGTCTGAGGCGCTGGCATCGAGCGCCGCCAGTTGCATCGCGACCGATTGCTTGCGGGCCTGGAAGTTGCGTTCCACGCTCGCCCACTCGGCGCCGCGCGGAAAGCGGTAGAAGATGTGCAGGCCGACCTTGTTGGTCTGGACGAGGCCGGAATTCCAGATCGGGTCGACATAGGTCGCGTGATAATGGGTAGCGCCGCCGGTGCGATCCTCGTTGAGGTTCATCAGGACGTGAGCGGCAATGCGCTTGGCGCGCTCCCAGTTCTCGCCCTTCGGCTTGGTCTTCATGGCGCCGTCACACGTGAACGTGAACTGGCAGCCGGTCGTGCGGGTCGCGCCCTGGAAGACCACACCGCAGGCCGTGTCCGGATAGCGGTGGTCCTTCATGCGGTTGGAGATGACTTCCGCAACGGCCAGCTGGCCCTCAAGCGGTTCGCGGGCCGACTCGTAATACACGGCCTGGGCCATGCACATCATTTCGGAATCGATGGTCTCGGCGCGCTGGACTTCCTCGGCGCGGAAAGAGGCGAGCGTCAGAAGCGCCGCGCCATCACGGTCGCGCATCGCATAACGGCTCATCGAGGAATCGGGATCACGCTTCAGCGTGTATTCGACCGTGCGCAGCCAGGGCGTGTCGAGCAGGGCCGGTGTGTGCACATCGGCGCGCGCAGCGAGGCCGGCATCCTGGAACATCGCAAAGCGCTCGGCCTCGGCGCGGTACTCGGCTTCGGCCCGTACGCTCACCTGCTGGCTCGAGATCACCGGCAGAGAAACGGTCGCGGTCACCGCGCAGACGGCAATCATGCCGCCACGGATGAACACTTCGCGTTGTTCCTGGTCCGTCATGCCTAGCCACCACCGTTTGAGCTTGTTACTCAGCTCATTGAGGGAGGCCAGACTCGTCTGGCTTGATTGAAGAATCCTTAACATCACCGATCCTCTTTGCACGGCCAGCGGGATGGTTCCGCTTTATGACCCGTGCTTTCAGGGCTTAACGCATTTCATGAGGACCGAACCCGTCCCACCACGCCCTGTCAGGCATGCGGGGGACTTGGCCCACCCGGACCTATCTAGCAATAACCCAGCCAGACTCCCGAGTTACAAAAGCGAAACGCTATTCCCCACATGGAAAGCAGAGGTTGATTTAATTTCGAGGAAACTAGCCTTAACTGCCTGAAAACCCGGTGTTTTCGCACTTTCAATCTGGCAACCAGAGCGAATCGGGACGACCCTCACTGTTGCTGTAATACAACACTCAACCGCCTCCGTTCTGGCAGGTTTTGGTTACTTTGCGCCGTTTTTGAGCGCTGCCTGTGCCGCAGCAAGACGCGCAATCGGCACGCGGTAGGGTGAACAGGAGACGTAATCGAGCCCTGCGCGGTGGCAGAATTCGACCGAAGCGGGGTCGCCGCCATGCTCCCCGCAAATTCCCAGTTTTATTCCGGGACGGGTCCGCCGGCCGCGTTCCGCCGCCATTTTCACCAGTTCGCCGACGCCTTCCTGGTCCAGTGTCACGAAGGGATCCTTCTCGTAGATGCCCTTCTCCGAATAGACCTGCAGGAAGCGGCCGGCATCGTCGCGGCTGATGCCGAGCGTCGTCTGCGTCAGATCATTGGTGCCGAAGGAGAAGAAGGCCGCGCACTGGGCGATCTCGCCGGCCTGCAGCGCGGCGCGCGGCAGTTCGATCATCGTGCCGACGGTATAATCCACGGTCACACCGGTTTCCTTGAATACTGTCTGCGCGGCCTCATCGACCAGCGTCTTGAGGATCGCCAGCTCGCGCTGCGTCGCGACCAGCGGGATCATCACTTCCGGCACCGGCTTGAGCTTACCCTCTTTGGCGACGTTCACCGCCGCCTCGAAGATGGCGCGGGCCTGCATCTCGTAAATCTCGGGGTAAGTAATGCCGAGGCGGCAGCCCCGGTGGCCAAGCATCGGATTGCTCTCGTGCAGGTCATGCGCGCGCCGGCGCAGTTCCTCGGCATTGATGCCGGACGCCTTTGCCACGTTCGCGATGTCTTCGTCCGTATGCGGCAGGAATTCGTGCAGCGGCGGGTCGAGCAGACGGATCGTCGCCGGCCGGTCACCCAGGATGCGGAAGATTTCCTCGAAGTCCGAGCGCTGCATCGGAAGGAGCTTCGCCAGCGCCTCGCGGCGGCCCTTCTCGTCATTGGAGAGGATCATCGAGCGTACCGCCGGGATGCGCGCCTCGTCAAAGAACATGTGCTCGGTGCGGCAGAGGCCGATGCCCTCGGCGCCGAATTCGACCGCCGTGCGGGTGTCCAGCGGCGTCTCCGCATTGGCGCGCACCTTGAGGCGGCGCACCTTGTCGGCCCAGCCCATCAACTCGCCGAAATCGCCCGACAGGTCCGGCTTGATCAGCGCGATCGCGCCCGCCATCACGCGGCCCGTGCCGCCGTCGATAGTGACCACGTCGCCCTTCTTGAAGACGCGCCCGCGCACGCTGAACTCGCCGCGCGTATTGTCAATCTTGAGATCGCTCGCCCCGCAAACGCAGGGCCGGCCCATGCCGCGCGCGACGACCGCCGCGTGGCTGGTCATGCCGCCGC
>JBGTKE010000284.1:0-2596 GCA_041744775.1 Hyphomonas sp.
CCGCGCCGGCCCAGCTCAGCCTCGACCTCGGCCTGACCCATGCCTCGTAAAGGCCAGCCGCGGCAAAGCCATGTCTGCGACGAGGTGCGATTCTGCTCCGCTCGGTGCTGTTCGGCCCGCTAAGCAATCCATATTGACCAACGATAAGAAATGGATGCGCCCGAAAAAGGGCGTATATATCGTTTTTCGATGAATTTATGTCCTTGATTTTCTTTAATATTATTTTTTTTCGATAATTTAATATTGAAAAACGATAAAGACTGGTCTATCTACAAGTTGTCGGCAGCGGGATGAGCCCGCCAAGGACAAGAACGAACCCAAAGACCAGCAACAAGGAGAATTGATCATGTACCCCCGCGCCCGTTTTAGCGACATCGGTGCCGAAGCTTTCGCCCCTGTCGCGGCGCTCGCCCGCCCGACCGGAACCGCCCCTGTCCGGTACCAGCCCGCGAACGATACGGAAGTGGGAGACCGCATGGATCTCCTGACCCGCCGCCGCCGCCGCCAGAATCGCCACGAGCAACGCTCCTAGCGATACCCAGCACCGCCGGGACGCCCCTGACCCGGCGGTGCTGCTTCTCTCCCCAAATCACGACCCCCAAACGAAGGAAACGCCCCATGTACCGCCCCCTCATCGCCGCCGCCCTCGCCGTCACCACGCTTGCCGCGCCGGCCCTCGCCGCCTCCAGCACGTTCCGGATGGAAGTCGCTTACTCGAAAGCCAACCTGGCCACCCAGACTGGCGCTGCCGCTGAATATGCCAACATCCGCGAACAGGTCGTCGAGCGCTGCGAAAGCGAACACGCAGACCTGAAGTTCGGCCAGGGCTTTGCCATCCACTCCTGCACCGAGCGCACGCTGACCAACGCGGTCCGCGCCATCGGCAATGCCAACCTGTCTTCCGTTCACGCCAATCGCTGACCAATCCCGAACCGCTGTCGCGGCGCCCTGCCTCTCACTCACGCGCCAAGCCGCGATCTGCGTGACTGCCGCCTCCGTCCCCGCCAGGATGGAGGCGGTCTTTTTGAGCGGAGCTGCTAGTCGGCGTCGCCGTCGCGGAAGTCCTTGGCCCTGAGCACGCGGACCAGCCGGAACTCCGCCGGCACGAAGGCCTCGCCGCGCGCCGCTTCGAACAGCGCGGCGCAACTCGTCGGGAATTTCTCGATCAGCCGCAAGGACGCCTGATGATCCGCCGCGCCGCCTTCGCGCAGGATCGTCAACGCGAAATCATGCAGGCCTGGATTGTGGCCGATCACCATCAGCGTCGCCGCCCGGTCGTTCTGGCCAACCGCCTCGGTCAGGCCGCGCACGCCTGTGAGATAAAGTGACTCCATCGGCCGCACCTTCTCGCCGGTCACCACGGAGGCAACTTCCGAACAGGTCTCGCGTGCCCGCCGGGCGCTGGACACGAGAATGCGATCCGGCCCCCATCCCAGCGCCACCAGTTCCTCCGCCATCCGCTTCGCATCGGCGTGCCCCTGCGGCGTCAGCGCCCGGCCAAAGTCGTCGATCCCCTCCGACCAGGGCTCGGTCTTGGCATGGCGCATCAGGATAAGCCGCTTCATGGGTGCACCAGCCTCCGGCGGCATTGAGGATTTCTCATCGGCGGCTTCAGGTAGCTGTGGTTGTTCGGGGCTTCTTAGGCACTAGTTTCGCCCCACAAATCAAGAGACAGGAACCGCGAATGAGCCTTTTGATCGGAGACACCGCCCCGGACTTCGAAGCCAAGACGACCGAAGGCCGGATCCGGTTCCATCAATGGGCCGGCAAGGACTGGGTCATCTTCTTTTCCCATCCGGCGGATTTCACCCCCGTCTGCACCACCGAACTCGGCTATACGGCGAAACTGAAGGATGAGTTCGCCCGCCGCGGCGCCAAGGCGCTGGTGATCTCGGTGGACACGCTCGAACACCACAAGGCCTGGAGCGCCGATATCGAGGAGACGCAAGGCGCCCCCGTCAATTTCCCGATGATCGCGGATACCGACCGGAAAGTCGCGACGCTCTACAACATGATCCACCCGAACGCGGATCCCAAGGTCACGGTCCGGGCGGTCTATGTCATCGACCCCAACCAGAAGATCCGCGCCTCGATCATCTATCCGCCGAGCACTGGGCGCAACTTCGACGAAGTGCTCCGCCTGATTGACTCGCTGCAGCTGACTGACGGCTACAAGGTCGCGACACCAGTGAACTGGGTCGACGGCGAAGACGTGATCATTGCGCCGTCGGTGCAGGACCCGGCCGAAATCGCGCGGCTGTTCCCGAAAGGCTACAAGACGCTGAAATCCTACCTCCGCGTGACGCCGCAGCCCGGCAAAGCGTGACGATTACGCGTTCATTCGTGCACGGAACATCGACGCGAGGCGCCCGCCCGCTGTAACTCGCGCGACAGGCCTGGCCGAAAGGTAAAGTTGCCCCCATGGGCAACTTTGTGCAGACTGCGATTCGGGTTGGCCGGGGGGCGGCACTTGACCGCATCAGATACGATCGAGCACCAGTTGGCGTACCTGCGGCGCTACGCCCGCGCGGCGACCGGCGCGGCCGCGCAAGGCGACCTCGCAGTCGAGCGCATGTTGCACGCGCTGCTGGCAGAC
>JBGTKE010000285.1:0-1876 GCA_041744775.1 Hyphomonas sp.
CGGCATCGGCGGCGGCATTCTCGCCGCGATTGCGGGCGCCGTGATGAAGAAAAGCTAAGACTGTGAAAATCTGAAGAAGGCGGCGACCGCAGACCGGTTCGCCGCCTTTTTTATTCCGCCAGCGGCGCAACCGCGGCGACCGCGTCGCGGTTAGCCCGCACGCCGATCAGGAAAGGGATCATGGCGAGGGCCGCGATGAAAGCCGCGAGCATGAAGGCGGCGCCCGCGAAATGCACCGGCGCGCCGGGCGCCGTGTAGGCGGAGAAGACCTGCGTCATCAGCACCGGGCTGAAGATCAGCGTGAAGGCCATGATTGAGGACTGGGCGCCCTGCAATTCGCCTTGCGCGTTCATGGGCGTGAGATTGGCGGTGATCGTGTTGATTGCCGGCATCACGACGCCGCCGGCCGCGGAGACAGCAATCATCGCGAAGGCCATCCAGGGATGGATGGAGAAGGCAAAACCGATCATCGCGACGACGTGCATGCCGAGGCCAAGCAGGGCCGCGCGCATGGCGCCGAGGCGTTTGATCAGCCAGCCGGACAACACCGCCTGCGATAGCGCTGAGCCGAGACCGACGGCGCCGAGCGATACGCCGATTTCCCATTCCGACCAGCCATAGCGCGACGCGCCGTGATAATTCCAGGTCGTCGGGTAGACCGCGTGGGCGATCTGGAAGACGCCGATAGTGACGATGAACCAGGCGACGCGGGGGAGTTTCGAGAAATGTTTCACGGCGCCGAAGGGATTGGCGCGGGCAAGGCTGAAGTCGCGCCGGTTTTCGCGGGCGAGGCTCTCCGGCAGCACGAACCAGCCATAGAGGAAGTTGAGGCCCGCAAAGCCGGCGGCGACGAAGAAGGGCAGGCGCGTGTGGATCTCGCCGAGCAGGCCGCCGAAGACCGGACCTAGAATGAAACCGAAGCCGAAGGCGGCGCCGAGGATGCCGAAGGCGCGGCCCCGGTCCTCCGGGGCGGTGACATCAGCGACATAGGCATTGGCGACCGAGACGGTGCCGGAAAAGACGCCGGCGAGCGCGCGGCCGAGGAAGAGAATGCCGAGGGTCGGGGCAAGGCCGAGGATCACCATGTCCACGCCGAGCATGGCGATGGAGATGAGCAGGATAGGGCGGCGGCCGAACCGGTCCGACAAGCCGCCGAGCAGGGGCATGGCGAGGAAGTTGGCGACGGCGAAGACTACAGCGAGCCAGCCATTGGACTTGATGGCGATCTCGATGGGCTGGTCTGTCAGCTCGGCGAGCAGGGCCGGCATGATCGGCATGATCAGGCCGAAGGACAGCATGTTGAGGGCGACCGCCACCACCACGAACAGGAACGCATTCTTGCCGGGTGGGCGGGCGGGAGCGGCGGTTGTCATGCGTTACCATTGGTTGTGGCGGCGGGTGGCGTCAATTGCGGCGTGTAACTGCCGACCGCTCTGGCGGAGGCGGAGTTTATTACAAAAAGTCAAAATATTTCTAGGAAAATGAAAATAAATAGTCAAGCAGGCTGGAAGGCCGGCAAAGCGTGGGCAGATTGCCGGAAACCCTGGACCGCGCTAGGGCGCGCGCATGACATTCACGGTTTTCCTGATTGAAGCGGCCGGCTGGGCCGGCGCGGGCCTGATTCTCGGCGCCTACATCCTGCTGTCGGCCTGCAAGATGCAGGGCAATTCGCCGGTGTATCAGTGGATGAACGTGATCGGCGCGGCGGGGTTCATCCTCAACAGCGGCTATAACGGGGCGATCCCGTCGATGGTGCTGAACATCATCTGGGTGGGTATCGGCGTGTTCGCTCTGCGGCGGATTTATAAGGGCGCGAGCGCGGCTTAAAATTCGCCGTGCCGGCCCTTTCCTTTGGCGAAGCGCGCGGCGCCGTCGC
>JBGTKE010000286.1:0-8225 GCA_041744775.1 Hyphomonas sp.
CGCGCCCTCGCCTGGGCCATCGCCGAAGCCACCCCGGAAGAGATCGACCACCTCAACATCCGCGAAGCCACCTTTCTCGCTATGACGCGCGCCCTCGCCGCCCTCGCCCGCGCCCCAGCCCATATCCTCATCGACGGCAACGCCTTGCCGAAAAACCTGCCCGCCCCGGCCACCGCCATCATCCAGGGTGACCTCACCGAGCCCGCCATCTCCGCCGCCTCGATCCTCGCGAAAACCCACCGCGACGCCCAGATGAAAGCCTTCTGCGCCGCCCATCCCGGCTACGGCTTCGCCCAGCATAAGGGCTACGGCACGCCCGCCCACGCCGAAGCGCTAAGCCGCCTCGGCCCCTGCCTCCTCCATCGCCGCAGCTTCGCCCCTGTCCGCGCCGCCCTCGAAACCAGCTGAGCCGCGCCCATTTCAGGGTTTGCCAGACCCGCCCCTCCGGCATTACGGTGCCTGCGGAGGACTACGCCCATGACCTACGATCTCGTCATCGTCGGCGGCGGCATTGGCGGCAGCGCGCTGGCCGCCGTAATGGCCCGCGCCGGCCGCCGCGTCCTGTTGCTTGAAAGATCCGAGCAATACGAAGACCGCGTGCGCGGCGAATGGATCGCCCCCTGGGGCGTCATCGAGACGAGGCGCCTCGGCCTCTATGATCTGCTCGTGAGCGCCGGCGGCCACCACATCACCGACCATGTCACCTATGATGAAAGCCTCGCCCCCGCAGACTGCGAAGCGAGCGCCCTTTCCCTCGGCATCTTCGCCGCCGACGTCCCCGGGCCCCTCTGCCTCGGCCACCCGCACCATTGCCAGACCCTCTTCGACGCCGCCACCGAAGCCGGCGCCGAAACGCTCCGCGCCGTGAACGTCGAAGCCATCACCCTCGGCGCCAGCCCGTCCGTGACGTACACGCACAATGGCAAGCAGAGCACCGCCCACGCCCCCCTCATCGTCGGCGCCGAAGGCCGCCAGTCCGGCGTGCGCGCCGCCGCCGGCATTCATCTGCATCAGGACAAACCGCATCACTGGTTCGCCGGTCTCCTCGTCGAGAACGTGAAAGACATCAACCCCAGACGCCAGACCATCGGCACCGAAGGCGATTTCGGCTTCCTCACCTTTCCGCAAGGCGGTGGCCGCGTGCGCGTCTATGGCGGCTACGCGCTTGAGGAGAAGGGCCGTTTCCACGGCGAAGACGGCGCGCGCCGCTTCCTCGAAGCCTTCCGCATGGCCTGCGCCCCGGACAATGCCGCCCTCGCCGCTGGCACGCCCGCCGGGCCCCTCTTCTCCTACTTCAACAATGACAGCTGGACCGACGAGCCCTTCTCCGAAGGCTGCGTCCTCATCGGCGACGCCGCCGGCTGGAACGACCCGATCATCGGCCTCGGCCTCTCGATCACCTACCGCGACGTGCGCATCGTCTCGGACATCCTGAAGGACACGCCCGCAGGCAAGGCACCAGACTTCACGCCGTATGCGGAAGAACGCGCTGAACGCATGCGCCGCCTGCGCTTTACCGGACAGTTGCAGGCCACCCTCGACATGGAGTTCGGCCCCGAAGCGCGCGCGCGCCGCCGCCTCTACCATGAACGCAAGGCCGCCGATCCAATGCTTGGCGTCCACGCCTTCGCCATCATGGCCGGCCCCGAAAACGCCCCGCCCGAAATCTTCACCGAGGCCCACCGCGCCCACGTCCTCGGACTGGCAACCCCATGACCCTCGACATCAATCGCTTCAATGCCGGCTGGCTCGCAGCCTGGAGCGCCAAGGATGTGGGCACCCTCCTCAGCTTCTATGCGCCGGACACAGTCTACAAAGACGCCCAGACCGCCGCCGGCCTCACTGGCCACGTCCAGCTGCGCCCCTATCTCGAAGGCCTCTTCGCCTCGACACCGAAGATGATCTACACGCCTGACGAGACCTGGCCGATCCCCGGCGGTTTCTGCGGCCGCTGGTACTGCGCCATCGGTGAAACCGGCACGGATGCGGGCATGCGGGGCTTCGACCTCTGCCTCATCCGCGATGGCAAGATCACGCTCAACGAAGTTTACGTCCACATGCTGCCGGCCGCCGCCGGTTAAGGCGCCGTTAACCGGAATTCGCCGATTCTTGCTGCGCCCGGCAAGCTCGCGGGCGACACGCGGTAGGTCTCATGTTTCTCTTCGACTGGTTCATTTTTGGCTGGCACGTCTGGCGCGGCGAGACCGGCCGGGGCTACCGCTTCAAGATCACGCTGACCCGCAAGGGAATCCCCGAAGGCAGCGGCATCTATATCTTCGTGCGCCGCCGTTTCGGCTTCTTCCTGTCGCCGCTCTATATCGGCAAGGCGACGAATTTCCGCTCCCGCCTGTATGGCCACGAACGTTGGTGGGAAGCCTGGTGGAAACGCGGCGCCACCGAGCGCCATGTCCTCCTTGTACGGACCGCCTCCGAACGCGCCCGCATCGAGGAGGACCTGATCCGGCGCTACCACCCGCGCATGAACGACATCCTCGTCCCCCGCCACGTCCTCGACATGCCGGCCAATGCCAAACTCCGCCGCGCCTGGCGCCGGCGCCAATGGTGGAAAAATCTCTTCCGCTTCCCCTTCGGCGGCAACAACCGCATGGCCTGAGCCAGGTCCGGAATTTCCTGCGCGCGAAGACGATAACAAACCGGCGCTGCACGATAAAAAATGAGAATGAATGAGAAAAGCTGAGAGAAATTCGGCATCGCATGGTGGCTGATTGCATCAAGATTTGCGGGCCATGGGAGCGTGGGCGCAGGACTTGTGCCTACAAGAACAGCCTCTCCCGAAAATTAAAATCCAGTCCCCTCAAGCCGTTATAAAATACTTCCCCAATCCTTCCGCTACACCTCCGCCCACGGAGTTATACTCCATGGATGATCTCTCAAGAAATTTCCCAGCCGCAAGCCCCTCACCTCCCATTGCTCCGCAATGGCCTGCTCGGGGCGATTGCAGTGCAATCGCTTGTCCCTCGCAGCCTCTCCCGGAGGAAGAGGGGTCAAGGGGGAGCGCCACTAACCCCTCTTCCGCATAGCGGGAGAGGAGGGACCCGCCGCGAAGTGGTGGGAGGTGAGGGGCTGGCAAAGCGTCCCGCCCTTGCCGCGCCCCGCCCCGCATGGCAAATCCCAACTCCATGCCCGACACGCTCACCCCTACCCCCAGCCTCTATGCCGGCGCCCCGGATTCCGTCAGCTTCAAGAAGCTGCGCAAGCGCCTCGTGCGCGGTGCCCAGGAGGTCATTGAGACCTACGGCCTGCTCGACCGGCGCGCCATCGAGGCGGGCGAAAAGCCGCGTCCGAAATGGCTCGTCTGCCTCTCGGGCGGCAAGGATTCCTACGGCCTCCTCGCCGTCCTGATGGATCTCCAATGGCAAGGCGCGCTGCCGGTGGAGCTTATCGCCTGCAATCTCGACCAGGGCCAGCCGGGCTTTCCCAAACACGTGCTGCCGGACTGGCTCGAGCGCGCCGGCGTGGCGTTCCGGATCATCACCGAAGACACCTATTCCATCGTCACCGAAAAGGTCGAAGCCGGCCGCACCTATTGCTCGATGTGCTCGCGCCTGCGCCGGGGCATCCTCTACCGCGTCGCCCGCGAGGAAGGCTGCGAGGCCATCGTGCTCGGCCACCACCGGGACGACGCGCTCGAAACTTTCATGATGAACCTCGTGCATGGAGGACGCCTCGCCGCGATGCCGCCGAAGCTGCTCAATGACGAAGGCGACGTGATGGTCTTCCGTCCAATGATCACTTCTGCGGAGGCGGACCTCGCGAAGTTCGCCGAGGCGATGGCTTTCCCGATCATCCCCTGCAATCTCTGCGGCAGCCAGGACGGCCTCCAGCGCGTCGCGATGAAACACCTGCTCGACGAGTGGGAGCGCAAGAAACCCGGCGTGCGCCAGACCATGGCCCGCGCCCTCGCCAACGTCCGCCCCAGCCACCTGCACGACGAGCGGGTCTTCGACTTCGCGGCCCTCGGTATGGGCGGCGCCGGTGAAGACGACCCGAACGTGCCGTTCTGATTATTTCAGCAACCGGCCTTTCAGCGACCGGTCCACGACCAGCCAGATGCCCGCGAGCGACAGCACCAGCGCGCCGAAGGAAAACAGCTTCATCCACCAGGACGAGATCGTCTCGCGGTTCGTCCAGTCCATGATGTGCAGGCCCCAGAACAGATCGAACGTCCGCCACCACGCCGTGCGCACCGCCGCGACATCGCCCGCCTGCGGATCAATCCAGAAGGTCGCCCTGCCGGCCCCTTCAAACTCGGCGCGCCACATCGCCCGGCCAAAGCCCCGGCCTGCTTCGCGCGGCGCAGAGTCAACCAGGGTCAGCCTCGCGAGCGCGCCCTCGCCCGCCCAGCCCGCCTCGGCGACCCGGCGGGCATCTTCCTCCGTGACCGGAGAAAGCGCCGCGCTGGTTTCGGCGTCATAGAGCGCCTTGCCCGATTGCGTCTCGACCTCCCAGACCGCCCGGCCAAGCCAGGGCTTCACCTTCATCGTGATCACCGGTTCGCCCACGGCGGCGAGGACGGCGTTCACCGGCGCAGTGCTTTCTGGCAGTTCGGTGATCAACTGTTGTGTGCTGCTGCGCAGATGATCGCCGCGAACTTCCTCGATCGGCCGCAGCGAAAAGTAGAGGCCCGAGACGACCCACAGCAGCACCTGCGCGCCCACGATCAGGCCCAGCACATTGTGCAGCCGACGGAAAAAATGCGTCACCCGGTTCATCGGTCGCCCCCTCGCAAATCCGGCACAAGCGTTGCCGGAACTGATCCCTCGCCGCAAGGGCCCGGTTTTACTTCCCGCTCTCGACCGTCAACGTGTACGGAATGAAAATTTCCAGCTCCAGCGGACCTGATGGCTGCGTGATGATCCGGCTTTCCAGGCCCGTCAGCGTCACGGCGGCGGGCCGGAAGCTCTGTTTGAGGCTCGCCACTTCGGCGGCAATATCCCTGACGAGGTCCGCCCGGTGCTTGGCCACATCGCGTACGCCAATGAACTGGTTGTCGCCCAGATAGGCTTCTGACCGGCCGGCCATCTCGATCCCGTTCACGAAGGCTTTTGCGCGCCCCATCAGGGCCTCGAAGGATTCATCCTTGCGCGTGTCGACGTTCAGCGTCAGCGTGAAGCGGCCGGTGCCGCCATAGTCCGTCTGGTAAACGTCCGTGAACAGAACGGTATCGATATCCGCTGTCGACTGTCCCAGCGTGCCACCCGCCAGCGAGACGCCATTGGTCGCATCAGCCTGGACTTTGAGGCGTGTAAACATGGTCTCAAGTTCCTTCGCCCGCTCGCCGGGATCGCGCGTCGCACTCTGATAGGTCAACGCCACCATCACGAAGTCGGCCGGGATCTGCCGGTAGACAGCCGGCGCGCTGCGCCGCTGGCTCTCGCCCAGCTGGTTGGACGTCACCATGACGCGTTCCATCGCCTGGGCGAAAGCCGGTGCGGCCGGCATCGACGCGATGAGCGACAGGGCAATCATAGCGGATCTGAGATACATGGCGTGGATCCTCCCTTTAACGGCGCAATGCTCTGCCGGTCCTGCGGGCGTGTCAATCAGGCCCAAAACAAAAGCGCGCGGAAGTTTCTCCCGCGCGCTTCGAATGTTCAATCCGGCCGGACCTATTTGCGCCAGATGGCGGCCAGCGAGGGGTCTTCAACGCCGCCTTCATACTTGCGCAGTTCGTGACGGCCGACCACCATGTGGTGGACTTCGTCCGGGCCATCTGCGAGACGCAAGGTGCGCTGGCTGGCATACATGCGGGCGAGCGGGGTCCATTGCGAGACGCCGGTCGCACCGTGGATCTGGATCGCATCGTCGATGATCTTGCAGACGCGTTCCGGCACCATGGCTTTCACCATCGAGATCCAGATCCGGGCTTCCTTGTT
Organism: Hyphomonas sp.; assembly: GCA_041744775.1. GTDB lineage: Bacteria > Pseudomonadota > Alphaproteobacteria > Caulobacterales > Hyphomonadaceae > Hyphomonas. The sequence continues at coordinate 5,898 of JBGTKE010000286.1, forward strand.
GCCGAGCACATCCATCGCTTTCGCCGCTTTCAGCACCATCATGCGCATCGCCTCGATCTCGATCCGCGCGCGGGAGATGATCTCGGTATTGCCGCCGAGCTTGGCGAGCGGGCGGCCGAAGGCTTCGCGGCTGAGACCGCGGATGCACATCAGGTCCAGCGCGCGTTCGGCCTGGCCGATCGAGCGCATGCAGTGGTGAATACGGCCGGGACCGAGGCGGAGCTGCGAGATCTCGAAACCGCGGCCTTCGCCGAGCAGCATGTTGTCCTTCGGCACACGGACGTTCTCGAAGCGCAGGTGCATGTGGCCATGCGGCGCGTCCGGCTCGCCGAAGACATGCATCGGGCCGACAATCGTCACGCCCGGATGCGGCAGCGGCACTAGGACCTGGCTTTGCTGGCGGTTGACGTCCGGGCCGTTGTTCGAACGGCACATCACGATCATGATCCGGCAGCGCGGATCGCCGGCGCCGGAGGCGTAATATTTCTCTCCGTTCAGCACGTACTCGTCGCCGACGAGTTCGCACTTCATCGAGACGTTTTTGGCATCCGATGAGGCCATATGAGGCTCGGTCATCACGTAAGCAGAGCGGATCTTGCCTTCGAGCAGCGGCTTCAGCCACTTTTCCTTCTGGGCCGGCGTGCCGACCCGCTCCAGCACTTCCATGTTGCCGGTGTCCGGCGCCGAGCAGTTCATCGTCTCGGAGGCCATCGGGTTCTTGCCGAGTTCGGCGGCGATGTAAGCGTAATCGAGGTTCGACAGGCCCTCGCCGGTTTCGGCGTCCGGCAGGAAGAAGTTCCAGAGGCCCTGCTTCTTGGCCTCGTCCTTGGCTTTCTCGAGGCATTCGAGCTGGCCGGGGGCGTAGGTCCATATGTCCTTGTTGCCTTCGCCAAGGCGGTGGAACTCGAGGCTCATCGGGTTGACGGTTTCGGCGATGAACTTGACGACATGGTCATAAAGCGGGCGAACCGCATCCGACATGCGAAGGTCGTTCAGATCGGCGTGTTCGTCGCCGGTGCGTTGTGTGTCAGGCATGGGTCTGTTTCCTCTCCCAAGGTTCATGTTTTCTGCTGTTCTTGAACGGCAGGGTAACTGACGCGCCGGGGGGCGCGCAATTTCTTTCTGGCTCTCGCGCTGGCGCGGGGACTCGGCTAAGGCGCGTTGCATGAGTTCCCTTTCGGCCCTCGTGATCCTTGTCACCGTTCTGGTGACCGCCTTCATTTCCGGCATCTTCGGCATGGCCGGCGGGCTGATCCTGATGGGCGTGCTGGCCGGTATGCTGCCCATAGCGACTGCCATGGTCGTTCACGGCGCGGTGCAGATGGTCTCCAACGGCTACCGGGCTTTCCTCTGGCGCAAGTATATCGACTGGCACGTCTTTGGGCGTTACGCGCTGGGCGCGCTCGCGGGCTTTCTGGTCCTGCTCGCCATCGCCTGGCGGCCGGAGGCGCGCGCGGTCTACCTGTTCCTCGGCCTCACGGCGATGCTCGTCTGGCTGCCGAAGACCTGGATCCGCCTTGACATACTCAAGCGAGGCCAGGCGGAACTGGCGGGTTTTGCCGTGCAGGCCCTGAATACGCTGGGGGGTGTCGCCGGCCCGCTGCTGGATATCTTTTTTGTCACGACCGACATGGACCGGCGCGCGATCGTGGCTACCAAGTCGGTGACGCAGGTGCTCGCCCATCTTGTGAAGATCATTTTCTGGAGCGTGCCGGTGATTGCCGCTGCCGGAGGGGCCGCCTTTCCGCCGGTCTGGTTCTTTGTCCTTGCGGTCCCGCTCTCGATGCTCGGCACGACTCTCGGCGGCAAGCTGCTCGAGCGCATGAGCGATGTCGACTTCAAGCGGGCGATGAAATGGCTGGTCACCGCGATTGGCGCGGCGATGCTGCTGAAGGCGGCGGGATGGCTTTAGCACGGCGGGCATGGCGTTACTCCACTTCCCCAGAACGCTCCTCTGCCCCAGTCTCGACTATTCGGCAACTTTATCTTATGAAGTCCGTTCATCACCAACGGTGATAACAGGACCGGCCCCTCATGAACCTTCGCAGTCTCGACCTGAACCTTCTTCCGGTATTGGAGGCGATCTATTCCGAGCGCAGCCTGACGCGGGCGAGCGAGAGCCTGCACATCACGCAGCCGGCGGTGAGCAATGCGCTGGCCCGTCTGCGGCTGCATTTCGAGGACCCCCTGTTCGTGCGCGAAGGGCGCGGCGTGAAGCCGACCGCGATGGCCGAAGCGCTGATGCCGGCGGTACGCGACGCGCTCGACCGGCTGCGCGGGGGGCTTGAGCCGCGTTCGGATTTCAACCCCGCCCGCTCGACCCGGGTG
>JBGTKE010000287.1:0-2458 GCA_041744775.1 Hyphomonas sp.
CGATCTCGGCGCCTTCGGTCAGCTTGAAGGCCTCGGCCGGCGCGGTCGCGATCTCGGCGAGCCGGGCGCTCAGCAACGGGCGGACGGCGGCCATCGCCGCGCCGCGCACCGCCTTGCCTTCCAGCGTGCGCGCATCGACCACCGGCTCGAAGCTCAGCCCTCTCAGGCGGCCCACGAGATGGCCTTCCACGGTCACATCGCCGTCCGGCGTCAGGTCAGTCACGAGCGCATCTTCTTTCCTCAGGCTTGCGAGCAGGGCAGTGGTTCGCCGGTCCACGAAGCGGGCCGTCAGCGCAAGGTGTAGCGCGTCTGACAGGGAGTCTTCAATCTCCCGGGTCTTCTGTTGCCAATACGCAGGGTTCTCCAGCCAGTCCTCGCGGTTGGCGGCGTAGGTCCAGGTGCGGATGGCGGCGAGGCGTTGCTGCAGCTGGTTGATGTCGCCGCGCACCGAGGAGAGGTCGTCCATGCGCCGGCTGAGTCCGTCATCGGAGAGGCGGGCATCCGGATCGGCCAGCGTCTCGGCGAGGCCCAGCACCAGGCGGCCATGACCCTCGGGGCCGGCCTTGCGGAAGTCCGGCAGGCGCGCGAGGTCCCACAGGCGGCGGACCTTGCGCTCGCCCGTCACGTTCGGCCCGATGGCGCCGTCCTCGCTCATCCGGCGCAAAACCCATTCATCCAGTGCGCGCGGATTGTGGATCAGGACCGGGTTTCCGGACGGCTTCTCCAGCGCGCGGATGAGGGTCTTGAGGCTTGAATAGTCGAGCGCCGAATTGCGCCACTGGACGGCGTCCACCGGATCAACGCGGTGCGCCTCGATGGCTTTCCATTCCTCTTCCTGGAAGGGCGGGCAGGTGCCGGTCTCGCCGAATTCGCCGTCCGTGCGGAAGCGCCCCGCGCGCCCGGCGATCTGGGCGCATTCGGCGAGTGACAGGGCGCGGTGGCGGCGGCCATCATACTTGGTGCGCGAGGCGAACACGACGCGGTCGACGTCGAGGATCAGACCCATGCCGATCGCATCGGTGGCGACGATGTAATCGACTTCGCCGGACTGGTAGAGCGCGACCTGGGCATTGCGGGTGCGCGGGCTGAGCGCGCCCATCACGACGGCCGCGCCGCCCTTCTGCCGGCGGAGGAGTTCGGCGATGGCGTAGACTTCCTCGGCGCTGAAGGCGACGATGGCGGTGCGCTTCGGCAGCTTGGTGAGCTTGGCGTGGCCGGCGTAGCGCAGCTCGGAGAAGCGCGGGCGCGGCTCGGTCTCGGCGCCGAGTTTGAGTTCCCTCAACAGGCCGCGCATCGTGTCGGCGCCGAGCAGCAGCGTCTCGTGATTGCCGCGCATGTGCAGGATACGGTCGGTGAACACGTGGCCGCGGTCGTCGTCCTCGGCGAGCTGGATCTCGTCGATGGCGACGAAGTCGGCGCGCACGTCCGCCGGCATCGATTCCACGGTGCAGACGAAGTAGCGCGCGGTCGGCGGATTGATCCGCTCCTCGCCGGTCAGCAGGGCTGCATGGGAATAGCCCTTGGCGGCGACGACCCGGTCGTACACCTCGCGCGCCAGCAGGCGCAGCGGCAGGCCGATCATGCCGGTGCCGTGCGCGAGCATCCGCTCGATCGCATAGTGGGTCTTGCCGGTATTGGTGGGGCCGAGGATGGCCTTCAGGGTGGTCATGAGCAGGAGAGGGGTGGGGACGGGGCGGGCTTAAGTCAAGCGCGGCCGGCGGTGATCCGCCGGATCATGCCGTGCTCATGCGGGCGGAAGGCCGGCGGCAGGATCGTCGCGCCGTCATAGAGGGCCCCGGCGAAGCGGATCTGCTCGTCGTCCGACCAGCGGCAATCGGCGCCGCAGAGATTGGCGCCGGAGAGGTTCGCCTGGCGCAGCGCCGCGCCGGTAAAGTCCGCCCCGATCAGGCAGGCGGCCGAGAAGTGGGCGCCCTTCAGCGTGGCATGGCGCAGGGACGCGCCCCGCAGGTGGGCGTGGCGGAATGTGGCCGACATCAGCCGCGAATGGTCGAACCGCGCGCCTTCGAGGTTGGCCCAGTCGAGACAGGCCGACCGCAGTTCGCAGTCCCGGAACACGGCGCCGGAGAGGTCGCGCCCGCTGAAATCGGCGCGGAGGAAATCCTGGCGCTCGATCTGCGCGCCGCGCAGCTCGACCAAGCCAAGCTCCATGACCCGTTCAGATCCCAGATAGCGGATCGCGACCACTTTCAGCTCCCATTCCCAAGGGGCAGGTTGCGGTGATTGGCGGCTCTGTGCAACCGCCTGTCTGCGGGTTTCCGTTTGACCCCAATCCGGCGCTCCGATACCGGATGGGGGAGTATCGGAAGGCTGGCCCCCCGTGTTCGTTTATCGCTCCTTTCTGTTCGTGCCCGGCGCCCGGTCTGACCGGTTCGGCAAGGCGGTCGCCGCCGGGGCCGACGCCGTGATCATCGACCTTGAGGACGCGGTGCTGCCGGCC
>JBGTKE010000288.1:0-8792 GCA_041744775.1 Hyphomonas sp.
CGCCCGATCCGCGACCTGCGCCAGCTGCGCCGCTTCATCGCCAGTCCCGTGGCGGCCGCCCTGTTCGACGCGCCGTTCAGCCCGCTTTTCCTCCTTGTACTGTTCATGCTCCACCCGCTGTTCGGTCTTTGGGCCGTGCTCGGCGCGGTCATCCTGGTGATCGCCTCGGCGCTCAACGAGCGCGCTTCGGCGCGTCTCACGCGGGAGAGCGAAGATTACGAGCGCGCCAGCGCCCTGCGCGCCGCCGAAATGACCCGCAATGCCGAAGTGCTGAAAGCCCTCGGCATGGGCGAAGCGGTCCGGCGCCGCTGGCAGCGCCTGTTCGACGGCGGCGACTCGGCATTCGCGCGGTCGGGGCGCATCCTCACCGGCTTCACCTCCGGCACCAAGGCCTTCCGCCTGTTCCTCCAGTCGGCCATCCTCGGCATCGGCGCCTGGTTAGTGATCCTCGGCGAGGCGACACCCGGCGCAATGATCGCTGCCTCGATCCTGATGGGCCGCGCCATCGCTCCGCTCGAGCAGATCGTCGGCCAATGGCGCGCCATCGTCGCCGCCCGCGAAAGCTGGGCTGCCCTGAAGAAAGCCCTCGCCGACTCGCCCGCACCATCGCCCCAGATGCCGCTGCCACCGATCCGGGGCGAGGTGCGTCTCGAAAACGCTGTCGCCGGCCCGCCCGGCAGCCAGACGCCTGTCCTAAAGGGACTTACCTTCACGCTCGCCCCCGGCGACGTGCTCGGCGTCCTCGGCCCCAGCGCCGCCGGCAAGTCCTCCCTCGCCCGCGTCCTCACCGGCGCCTGGCCCGTGATGTCGGGCCATGTCCGCATCGACGGCGCCGATATCGCAAGCCTTCCCTCGGATACGCTCGGCCCCCAGATCGGCTACCTTCCTCAGCAGGCGGATCTTCTCTCCGGTTCGGTGCGCGACAACATCGCCCGGTTCCGGGATGATGCCGCGCCGGAAGCCATCATCGCCGCCGCCCAGGCCGCCGGCTGCCATGAGATGATCCTGCGCCTCGTGAATGGCTACGACACCGAGATCGGTCTCGGCGGCGCCTATCTCTCTGCCGGCCAGCGCCAGCGCATCGGCCTCGCCCGCGCCCTGTTCGGCGACCCGAACCTGATCATCCTCGACGAGCCGAACTCCAACCTCGACGGCCCCGGCGAGCAGGCCCTGCAATCCGCCATCGCCGCCGCCAAGACGCGCGGCGCTACCGTCATCATCATCGCCCACCGTCCGAACGCGATTCTCCACTGCACCAAGCTGATGGTGATCGACGAAGGTCGCATCCGCGAATTCGGCCCGGCCGACGAGGTCCTCGCCAAGGTCATGCCGAAACCGGGCGCCACCAATGTCCGCACCATCCGTCCTGGAGAAGGTGGCCATGGCTGAGCTCGCCCTGCCTGACACGCCCTACGCGCGCGGCGGATTCCTCCGGCAATACCTGCTGGCCGGCTGGGGCATCGTCGCCCTCGTATTCGGCGGCCTGATCGTCTGGTCTGTCTTCGCCCCGTTCGAAGGCGCCGTACTCACCGCCGGTCAGATCTCGGTCGAGTCCAACCAGCAGGCCATCCAGCATCTCGAAGGCGGCATCGTGCGCGAAATCTATGTCCGTGAAGCGGGCGCCGTTATCGAAGGACAGAAGCTGCTCTCGCTAGACGCCACCTCCACCTCCGCCTCGCTCCAGGGCCTCGAAGCGCGCCTCTACGGCCTGCTCGGCACCGAAGCGCGCCTCGTTGCCGAGCGCGACGGCGCCCCGACACTCACCCTGCGCCCCGGCTTCGAGGCCTTCGCCGAGCGGCCGGACATGCAGGCGGTTCTCACTTCTCAGGAAGGCCTCCTCAAAGCCCGCAGCGACAATCTCGGCACGCAGGGCACGATCCTCCGCCAACGGATCGACCAGCTTAACACCCGCATCGCCGGCATGCAGAACGAGATCAACGCCAAGGACGACCAGATCGCCCTCGTCGAGGACGAGATCAGCCGGTTCGAAACGCTGATGGAACGCGGCCAGGCCGTCATCACCCGCGTCCTCGCCCTGAAGCGCGACCGCGCCCGCCTGCAGGGCGAACGCGATGCGCTGACCTCCGATATCGCCGCCACCCGCGTGCAGATCGGCGAAGCGCGCAGCGAGATTGCCCGACTCGACCAGGGCAATACCGAAACCCTGCTGACCGACCTGCGCGATGTGCAGACCCAGATCAGCGAGCTGACGGAAGAACGCACCGCCCTGCTCGACCGCTCGGGCCGTCTCGACATCACCGCCCCCCGCTCCGGCCGGGTTCTCGGCATCCGCGCCCACACCGTGGGCGGCGTCATCCGCCCGTCCGAGCCAATCATGTACATCGTGCCGGAGAATGACCGCCTGATCGCCAAGGTCCGCGTCAGCCCCATCGACATCGACAAGATCACGGTCGGCCAGACTGCCTTGCTGCGCTTCAGCGCCTTCAGCCAGCGACAGACCCCGCAATTCGACGGCCGCGTCATCGCGGTCTCGGCCGACGCCATCCTCGACGAAACGACCGGTGCGGCGTTCTATGAAGCGATGATCGAAATCCCCGACGAAGCCCTCGCGGCGTCCAGCTTCCAGCTGCTACCCGGCATGCCGGTCGAAGCGATGCTGCGCACCGAGAGCCGCAACGTGCTGAGCTACCTCGTCAAGCCACTGACGGACTCGGTCTCCCGGACGTTCCGGGAGTAAAGGCCCTCAAGCCCCTTCTCCCTCAGGGCGAAGGGGTAAGCAGGTTTGAAGCGCCGCTTCAGAAAGGCAGGCCGACCAGCACTTTCGCGCCTTTCATCGACCGCGTTTCCGGCTGCGGAACTCCGGTCTGGCGGAAGGTCTTCTTCAGCTCGGCCTTGCGCGCGGCCATTTTTTCGCCCAGCGCAGCCATGTCGATGCCGGCCTTCTTCGCTTGCGCAAAGATGCCGCCGCGGCCTTCCTCTTCCTTGACATGGTGCTTGATCTCTTCCGACAGGACGGTGACCTTTGCGTCGTAGAAATCGTCGCCCACATCGCCTTCCATCAGCTCGGCGATCAGCATCTTGGCGCCGTCATGTTCGACATAGGCCTCGTCCAACATGTCATCTTCCACTTCGCCGCGCACGGCCGGATAGAAGATCTCTTCCTCGATCATGGCGTGGATGGAGAGTTCAAGACAAATCCGCTCGGCGAGTTTGGCCTTGGTCGCGCTGCTCTTCGTTTGCTCATACTTTTCAAAGAGCTCCTCGACGACACGGTGGTCCGCCTTCAGCAACGCGATGGCGTCCATCGTGTCATTGGCGGATCCGCCATTCTTGGTGTTATTCTTAGCCATTGTATTCTCCTCTGCGTGGGACAAGAGCTGCGCGCACGCGGCGACTGGGAAGTTTCCGGGAACCGGCAGGCAGAACCGGCATGATCAGAGAACGCCATGTCGCCGCGTTGGTTCCGCGCCAGCGTCCCGCGAACTGACCCTTGCGAACCTTCGCGCGCCTCCCGCGTTGAAGCAGACAGTGACAGACCACGGAGCAGACCATGACCGAACAACTTGCCGTCTGGCGGATCACGCCGGTCGCCCATCCCGGAGACGGCGCCTGGCAGGGGCGCAAGATCTGGAAGGAATTGCAGATCGTCGCGACGACTGCGGGCGCCGCGATGTTCGAAGCCGGCCGGCATTTCGACAAGGTGCGAGGCGTCAGCGACGCCCAGTCACTTGACGGCCAGCAGGTCCGTTCGGGATTTGCCGATGAGAAACTCTACCGCGTCGATCGCACCGACACGCCAATCAGCGATCCGGCCGGCACAGTGGTATTCGAAGAATTGCTCTGACGCGCCCTACTCCTTCGGCCGCTTGTACCTTGGCGGGCCGTCCGGGCCGACCTTGCCAGCATACGGGTTCTTGCCCTGGCGCACGAACAGGCGGATCGGCACGCCGTGCATGTCGAAGGCTTCGCGCACGCCGTTGATCAGGTAGCGCTTGTAGCCTTCCGGCATCTGGTCGCCGCGCGAAGCGATCAGCACAAACGTGGGCGGGCGCGCCTTCATCTGCGCCATGTAGCGCGGCTTGATCCGTTTGCCCTGCACGCTGGGCGGCGGATGGTGCTCGACCGTATGGCGCAGCCAGCGATTGAGGTCGCCGGTCTTCACCTTCGCTGTCCAGTCCTTGTAGACCTTCACGACCGCCGGCATCAGCCGGTCGACATGCCGCCCTGTCAGGCCCGACAGGAACACGACCGGCGCGCCGCCGCCATTCGGCACCAGCCGGTTGGCGAGGTCGCGGATATGCCGAGCCGCGCCGTCCTGGTCCTCGACCGAGTCCCATTTCGACATCACCAGCACCAGCCCGCGGCCTTCGCGCAGCACGAGGTCGGCGATCTGCAGGTCCTGTTTCTCGAGCGCGTCATGCGCATCCATCACCAGCGCGACGACGTCCGCATATTTCAGGGAACGGATGGTCTCGGCGGTCGACATCCGCTCCAGCTTTTCCTGCACCCGCGCCTTGCGCCGCAGGCCCGCCGTGTCGACCAGCCGGATCTGGCGGCCTTCCCATTCCCAATCGATGGTGATCGAGTCGCGGGTGATGCCCGCTTCCGGCCCGGTCAGCAGGCGTTCCGATTGCAAGAGCTGGTTGATCAGCGTCGACTTGCCGGCATTCGGGCGTCCGACAATCGCCAGCCGGATCGGGCGCGGCGTTTCCGGCTCCGCGTCCGGCGTGTCCACATCGGCGGCCTCGATCGCCGCCACCAGTTCGTCGTCGGACAATGTCTCGTCGTCGATATCGATATGCGCCAGCTTTTCGAGAATGTCCTCGCCGGCGCCGGCGGCATAATTCGGCTCGGCCTCTTCCAGCGCGCGCTCAAAGGCTTCCGGGCCGAGCACATTGCGGATCGCCTCATAGAGCTCCGCAAATCCCTCGCCATGTTCCGCCGACAGGCCGACCGGCTCGCCGAGCCCCAGGCTGAACGCATCCATCACGCCCGCCTCGCCCTGCCGGCCTTCGGCCTTGTTCGCCGCCAGCACGACCGGCATGTTGGCCTTGCGCAGCAGCATCGCGAAAGTCTCGTCCTCCGGCGTCACGCCGACGCGCGCATCGATCAGGAACAGCGCAATGTCCGCTTCGGCAATCGCCGCCTCGGTCTGCGCCCGCATCCGCGCCTCGAGACTGTCATCGCGCACGTTGTCAAAACCGGCGGTGTCAATCAGCAGCAGCGGCAGGGTCGCGAGGCGCCCTTCGGCCATCTTGCGGTCACGCGTCACCCCCGGCTGGTCATCGACCAGCGCGAGCTTCTTGCCCACCAGACGGTTGAACAAGGTGGACTTGCCGACATTCGGCCGTCCGACAATGGCGAGCTTCAATGGCAAGGCTTCGGCCCTCCTGGAAAATCAGAGGGCCGCGGATGAGTCCCGCCGGCCCTAGTCGATGGCGATCAGCTTGGCGCCGTCCGTGAGGACAAACAGCCGCCCCTGCGCCGCAATTGGCTCGATATACACGGTATCCCCCAGCTTCAAAGAGCCGGTCTGCGTGCCGTCCTGTGCCGAGAAGGCGAGCATCTCACCGCGCGAGGAGACGACGATCACCCGGCCGGAGGCCACGATCGGGGCCGAATAGCTGATCGGCTTCTTATTGTCCTTCTCGTTCTGGAACCGGCGCAGTTGCGTCACCCAATAGGCTTCGCCGGTCGCCGCATCAAGGCAGGTCAGCTCGTTCTCGGTGCCCAGCACGAACAGGAACCGCCCGGTCAGCGCCGGTGCGCGGGTCGATCCGACCGGCGCGGTCCAGACCCGGGCCCCGCTGCGGCCGTCGATGGCGACCGTGCTGCCAGACTGGCTCGAAGCAAACACGAGCCCGGCGCCGAGCACCGGGCGCGATCCGATATCATTGATTTCCGAGATCGGCGTGAACCGTCCCGCCTGGGCCAGCGCGTCCGTCCAGAGGCGGCGGCCGTTGGCAGCCAGATAGGCAATCACTTCGCCCGAGGAGAAGGGCGCGATCACAAAGTCCTCGACCGCAGCAACGCTTGAGCTGCCGAGCACACGGGCCGACTCGGAAATCGCCTGGTCGCTCCACTGTGTCGCGCCGTCAGCCAGGTTCAAGGCGAAGACTTCGTTATTGTTCGAGGACACGAATATCCGTCCGTCCGCGATGGTCGGCGAGCCGGTCATCGGCGCGCCCAACTCGCGGCGCCATTTCTGCGTCCCGCTTACTGCATCAAACGCCGCGACATAGCCGTAACCGCTTGCCACGATCAGTGTGTCGCCCGCCACCGCGAGCCCGCCGCCGAGGGCCGCCTTGTCGCGCTTGGTGATACCGCGCAGGCGTTCGGTCCAGACTTCCGAGCCGTTGTCGAGCCGCATGGCACGCACAGCCTGGTTTGCGTCGAGTGTGTAAATCATCGAGGCGCTGGTCACCGGCGGTGTTGTCAGCGCGCCCGTCTTTGACGAGCCCTTGCCGACCGAACGGCGCCAGGCGACCTGCAGCGCCGGCGCAGCAATCACATGGCCCGGCGTCTTCGTCGCGTTACCGCCGGCTTCGGTCCAGGTCTCGATCGCGCGTGCTTCAGGCAAGGTAATCTCAATGCCGGTCAGCGTCGTGCTCGGTGCAATGCGCTCGTCATCGAGCACCATCGTGATCCGTCCGGCCTTTTCCTCGGCCTTGGCTTCTTCCTTCTTGTCATTGCCGAAGGACGGCAGGCTGTTGCATGCGCTGAGCGCCAGCATTGACGCCGACGCCGCGGCGGCAGCTGCAGAACGGGTAAATTTCATTGGCCGGTCTCCTGAGGCTCTTCGTCAGCCGCATCTGTGGGCGCCTCAGCGGGCGGGGTTGTATCTGTCGTCTCGGGTGCCAGCACCGGAATGGCGTCCAGCGCAATCTCGGCCCGCTGCGCCACGCCTTGCGGCGCCGCTGCGTCAAACTTCAGCCGGTTATATTCGGTCCGCGCCCGGGCGATGTCGCCGGTCGCATAGGCCTTCGCCGCGATCAGTTCGCGGGCCAGCGCGCCCAGCGCACTATCCTCGTTCACCAGTGTCCCGAGCGTGGCTTCCAGTTCCGGCATGGTCAGCGTGTCGGCGCGGAAATAGGCGGTCTTGAGCAGCGCGAGACGCGCATACGGCCCGCCTTCGGTGCCGCCAATCGCGGCCAGTGTTTCGGCCGCTCCGACGGCATCACCGCCGCCTTCCAGCTGTGTCTGGGCGAGGTAGTGCGCCGCGAGCGGGGCGAGCTTCGAGCCACTGTCCACGATTCCCTTGAACGCCGCCTGCGCTTCTTCGTACTGGCCCTCCTCGAGCGCCGTTACGGCATTCTCGAGTTCCAGCGCGCGGGCAGCCCGGGCCGCTTCGGCCTGCGGTTTCAGGATGAATTCGTTGACCGCCACGGCGCCGATCAGCACGGCGACTGAGCCGTACACAAAGGGCCGCCAACGGGCCCACCAGGTCGCCAGCTTTTCCTGGCGGATGCCTTCATCGACTTCGGTGAAAATATCGGTCAATCGGGGCTCCGGCGGGCTTCAATGGGGATTCGGCGCGAACCTAGACGCCGCGCGGGGCGGCTGCAACGGATCAGCGCTGTTAGGCTTCAGGTTTTCGCAGGTTGTAGGTCTCGGCCCTGGCGGGAAATGTACGCCCCCGCACGTCCGCCGCATAGGCCGCCACCGCCTCGGAGATCGCCGCATTCAGGTTGGCATACCGGCGCACGAACTTCGGCGTCCAGTCAAACAGGCCCAGCATGTCCGGCGTCACAAGGATCTGCCCGTCGCAGGCACTCGACGCGCCGATCCCGATGGTCGGACAGGCGACCTCGGCGGTGATTTCCGCCGCCAGGTCCTCCGCCACACCCTCGATCACGATCGCAAACGCGCCCGCCTGCTCGGCCGCCCTTGCCTCTGCCACCACAAGATCGCGCTCGCTGAGCGTACGCCCCTTGGCCCGGAACCCGCCATCGACATTGATCGCCTGCGGCCTGAGGCCCACATGCCCCATGACCGGAACGCCCCGTTCCACAAGATGGCTGATCTGACGCGCGGCATACGCCCCGCTCTCGATCTTCACCGCCTGACAGCCAGTCTCCTTCATGATTCGCGCGGCGTTCAGGAAGGCCTGGTCGGCATTGGTCTCGTAGGAGCCGAACGGCATGTCGACGACCACGAACGCCTTTTCCGACCCGCGCATCACGGCCTGCCCGTGCAGGATCATCATCTCCATCGTCACGCCGACGGTCGAGGGCAGGCCGTGCACCACCATACCGACACTGTCGCCAACGAGGATCAGGTCCGCATGCTCGTCCAGCAACGCCGCCATCGGCGCATCATAGGCGGTCAGGCACACCAGCGGCGTGCCCCCCTTCGCGGCGGCAATGTCTTTCACCGTCTTGCGGGCGGTCTGCGTCTGTTTGGACATGGCGCCTGCGATAGCGGCTCGCCGCGCCCCTCGCAAGGACAGCCTGCCGCCGTGGTTAAACCGGCAATGCCGCCACTCCGAACAGGACCGGATGCAGCCAGAGCAGGATCGCCGCATAAGCTGCCAGCCCGATCACCACCGCGCCGGCATCGCCCATCACATTGACGGCCGCATCTCGGCCGGGGCCATTGTCGCCGCGCTTCTTGAGCGCGATCCGGTCGAGCACGGCGTAGGCCAGAAAACTCCCGAACAGCACCACCGAGTTGAGTTCTCCGTTCGCCAAAAGGTGCCCGAACGCCCAGACCTTCACCGCTGCCAGCATCGGATGCTTGACCGCCTTCTTGATCCGCCCTGTCGGCAGATAGGCCGCCGCCAGCAGGATCATCGCGATGGCCATCAGCAGCAGGTTGATGTGCGCCAGATA
>JBGTKE010000289.1:0-1723 GCA_041744775.1 Hyphomonas sp.
AGCTGAAAGCCAAGAACAAGGGCGAGATCCTGGCGGCGGTCGAGGCCTCGCGCCTCCCGGCGGGGGCGTCGAGCTTCGTGCGCCAGCAGGCGCCGCTGGGGCTGGGGCATGCGGTGTGGTGCGCGCGCGACGTGATCGGCAATGAGCCGTTCGCGGTGCTGCTGCCGGACGTCATCGTCAAGGGCAAGCCTTCGAGCCTGAAGCAGATGGTCGATGCGTTCGGCAAAGTCGGCGGCAATATCATCGCCGTTGATCCGGTGCCGGAGGACCGGGTGTCTTCCTACGGTGTGATTGCGCCCAAGTCGCGTGACGGGCGGCTGATCGCGATGTCCGGGATGGTCGAGAAGCCGCCGCGCGAGAGTGCGCCGTCGAATCTGGCGATCACCGGGCGGTATATCCTGCAGCCGGAAATCTTCGGCCTGCTGGCGAAGCAGGGCGCGGGCGCGGGCGGTGAGATCCAGCTGACCGACGCGATGGCGCGGCTGATGGAGCTGCAGGATTTTTATGCCTACGAGTTCGAAGGCTCGGTGCATGATTGCGGCAACAAGACCGGGTATTTCGAAGCGGTGCTCGCACACGCGCTCGACAATCCGGACACGGCCGCCTTTGCGCGGGACCTTGTGAAACAGGCCGCCGGCAAGCTGTAGGCGGCGCTGGCCGCCACCGGCCTGTTAAGACTTTTCCTCCGGTTCAGCCCGTAAAACCGGCCTCGCGCCCGAAAGAGTTAGCGCCTTCTTAAAGAAGTCCTGCGAATTTTGCGGTGAGCAAGAAGCTTGTGGCGTGGGAAACGGGTGGTCTGGCGGGCGCGTCTGGCCAGTTCGATTTGGCTATTCCGCTTCCTGCGAACGTTATCGCCGGCAGGCCGGCACCCCGCGAACATCTATGGAGAAAGATTATGTCGCAAACTGTTTATCTGGTTTCGTGTGAAGTCCTGTGCGGTGAGGGCAGCGACGGCGCCCTTCAAGGCATGGAAAGCGCCTACATGATCGTCGGCGTCAACGCCGCCAATGAAGACGACGCCATGGCGAAGATCGAAGCCGATTTCGAAGATGAGGGCTATGCGCTCGTCGACGCCGAGTGGATCGTCGAAGCTGCCAAAATGGAGTGGGACGACGCGGAAGGCGAAGAAGAAGGCACCTACCTCATCGGCCGCCTTGCGACTGTGCCGGACGAAGTCGTCTATGGCTCGCTCTATGAAGTTTCCGAAGACGGCGTCAGCGCCGCGGCCTGAGCGGCTTTTCGTTTCAACAGTTCAACCTATTTTGCGGCCACTCGGGGAGTGGCCGCTTTTTTTGGATGGGCCGGACGGCAATCCCGGCAGCGTGGCATTCACTTTCCAAACCAAGGGGAACGACTTAGAATCGCCGGAAATAGTCGTTGCACTGCCCGACGCAAATGTCGGCGCCGACCCATAGTTGCCGTTCAATTCAAGCGTCTCGGTCCCCGAGCGCCTCATCCGCGATTTTTAAGGTGGACAGCGCTGGAGACTCCCAGATTCCTCAACGCATGGACACGCCCGCACGACGCAATTCTGGCCAGCGACAGATCGGTCCCGCGCTGGAAGCGATGAATGTATTCCTGCGCTGGCTTGTACCGGCCGTCGAGAAGTTTCCGCGAAGCCAGAAATTCCTTCTTGGCGACCGGCTGCAGACGACCGCGCTTGATGTGCTCGAACGCCTGATCGAGGCGACCTATGTCCGCGACCGTACGGCGGCCCTGAAAG
>JBGTKE010000290.1:0-2101 GCA_041744775.1 Hyphomonas sp.
CCTGGCAGGAGGCCACCGCCGCCGGCCTGTCGGAACACGTGAAGCTCCTCTCCGAAGTGGCCGCCACGGCGGACGGTCCGGACACCGATCTCGCCGCCGCCTCGCGCCTTCTGATGGCCGTCCCGGGCGAAGACATGCGCCCCCGCCTGACCGCCGCTGCCGAAGCTCTCAACCGTTTCGACACCCGCGCCTCGCGCGGCCTCGCCCTGCGGCCGTCCCCAGACGAAACCCTGCCGCTGGAAATGGCGCTGTTCGCCGGTTGGGCCGCCAGCGATGTCGCCGCCCTGTCGGACCGGATCAACGCCGAACAGACCGCCTGGCTCGCCAGCAAGGAAGACATTGCCGCCTTCCACACCGCCAAGGCGCGGGCCCATCTTGCGCATGAGATGATCACCGCCAGCATGGCCCGGGCTTACGGTCTTGCGGGGAATGCAGAACTCGCCGCGCTGTTCAACCGTGCCGAGGCGTCCTGGCAGCGCGCCGCAGAGATGAACCCGCTCTTCGTATCCAACCAGAGCGGCGCGGACGCCGTCTTCCCGAACCACCTGGCCAGCATGGCCTATTACCTCGTCGAAGCCGAAGCGGCGACAGCTGAACTCGCCCGGCGCATGGCCCCGCCGCCCGCCCGCATCGAAAAGGCCGCGGACGTGGCCGAACTGCCCGCCGAGACGGCTGTCCCTTGATCTGAAGCGCCCTGCACGCCATGTCTGGGGCCAGACAGCGAGGCGCCATGTTCATCCAGACTGAAGCGACACCCAATCCCGATACCGTGAAATTCCTGCCCGGCCTGCCGGTTGCCGGAGACCACGGTCCGTTTGACTATCCGGACGCCGCCAGCGCGAAGTCGAGCCTGCTGGCCCGCGCCCTGTTCCAGGTCGACGGTGTCGACCGGGTCTTCCTCGGCGCCGATTTCGTCTCCATCAGCAAGGCCCCCGTGAAGGACTGGAAACATGTCAAGCCGATGGTGCTGGCCGCCATCATGGACCATTACATGGCCGGCCTGCCGGTGGTCGAAACGGACGCTGCCGACGACGAGGATCAGATCGAATACGAAGGCGAGACCGCTGAGATCGTCGCCGAGATCAAGGAATTGATCGAAACTCGCGTCCGCCCCGCCGTGGCGCAGGATGGCGGCGACATCACCTTCCGCAGTTTCGATGCCGCCACCGGCGTCGTGCATCTTAGCATGCGCGGCGCCTGCGCCGGGTGCCCGTCCTCGACCCAGACGCTGAAGATGGGCATCGAGAACATGCTGCGCACCTATGTACCGGAAGTCACCGCTGTCGAGGCCGTGATCTAGCCGTTCTGCGCGTTCCGCTTCCCTTTCCAGCATTGCCAGAAGGACCCGGCCATGGCCCACCCTGTCAACGACCACGCTCTTGATGTGATCTTCCGCGACGCGCGCAGCCAGAACGGCTTTGTCGACAAGGACGTCCCGGAAATCTTGATCCGCGCGGTCTATGACCTGACCAAGATGGGCCCGACCAGCGCCAACTGTTCGCCCGCCCGTTTCGTCTTCGTACACACGCCCGCCGGCAAGCAGCGCCTGCTGCCGCTGATGAGCGAAGGCAACCGCGCGAAAACGGCCGCCGCGCCCTGGACGGTGATCATCGCTTACGATCTCGCCTTCCAGGAAAAGATCCCGAAACTCTTCCCGCACGCCCCCGGCGCAAAGGACTGGTTCAACGACAACCGCGACGAGACGGCGATCCGCAACGGCACGCTGCAAGGCGCCTATCTGATGATCGCCGCCCGCGCCATCGGCCTCGATTGCGGCCCGATGAGCGGCTTCGATGCGGCCGGCGTCAACCGCGAATTCTTCGAGAACGACGAGGGCGAGCTGAAACACTGGCGCGCCAACTTCATCTGCAATCTCGGCTACGGCGACAAGACCAAGCTGTTCGACCGCAGCCCGCGCCTCGAATTTGACGTGGCTTGCCGCATCCTCTAGCGGAGGCTCATGCTCGTCCTAGGCCTGAACACCGCTTTCAGCACAATGGAAGCCGCCCTCGTGCGCGGCGGCGAAGTCCTCGCCGACCGGCGCGAAACCCTGCCGCGCGGTCAGGAACGCCGCCTGCCGGGCCTGGTCGCCGAACTCTGC
>JBGTKE010000291.1:0-3453 GCA_041744775.1 Hyphomonas sp.
CGCCGAGCGCCACCATCGGCAGCAGTTCGCGGCGGCGTATACCGGCCTTGGCGGCTTTCGACAGGCGGTAGATGGGCGCAGCGAGGCCCGGATTGGCGCCGAACAGGCGGTCGACCGTCACCGGACCCGATTCGCTAGGCCCCGTGATCAGCGCCATCGCGGCAAGCTCGTTGAACGCCGGATTGGCCGCGACCGGCGCACCGCCAGGATCGGTGACGAGCACGGCTTCATCGAGGGCTTCGATCCAGGGGAAACGCGGGGCCGCCGCATCGGTGAACCGCGCCGCAGCGCCGCGTTCCGGGAAGAGGCCGATGAACCGGCCGGCGCCGCGAACGGTCCAAAGCAGGAAGACGAGGCCGCCGGACGCCATGGTGATCAGCAGGATCGACCCCGTGGCCCCGGACGCATGCGGGCGCGCGAGCGATACGCTGGCGGCGGCAATCGACAGGAGGAGACACGCCCAGAAGCCGAGCTGCAGCAGGTCGATCTTGCGGCCCCCCGCGCTGCCCGTGCCGGCGCCTGTATCCTCAGCGCCCCCGAGGGCCTGAGATAAATCAAGGGCTTCCGAGTCTTTTTTCATAGTCTACCGCCAATTGAACCGGCCTGCTGCCCGAAGCGCGAATGCCCTGGCAGGGGCAAAGCCGTGCACAGGGCTTTCATGGATACCCCTTTCTCGCACGTGAAAGGTTAACGAAACCGAAAATACCGTTAAGACACATGGAGACAACTGTCTGAACAGAACAGGATTCGGGCCATGACCCTACTGCGGACTGCCTTCGCCCTCGCCCTTCTCGGATCTGCGGCCGCCTGCGCCGCGCCCGCCCACCGGGAGGCGCCCGGCCAGACCTATGCGGCCGAGGCCATCAACGCCGAATCGGCTCGCCTGAACGCCTGGTTCGAGCAGAAGTTCGACGAGGCCGTCGCCCGCGATCCGATGCGCCAGACCTATCTCGGCATCAAGGACCGCTACAGCGAATGGACCGACCCGTCCGAGGCCTTCGAGCTGGCCGAGCTGGAATACCAGCGCGCTGACGTGGCCGAGATGAAAGCCGCGTTCGAATTTGACAAGCTGGACCATCAGGCGCAGCTGTCCTGGCGCCTCGCTGAATACCAGCTCGAGCGCGCCGAAGCGGCCTTCCCCTTTCGCGGCCATTCCTACACCTTCAACCAGATGTTCGGCGTCCAGTCCGGCATCCCGGCCTTCCTTATCAACCAGCACAAGGTCACCAGCGCGTCTGACGCCGAGGCTTATATCGCGCGCCTCGAAGGCGTGCCGGCCTATCTCGGCCAGCATGTCGCCGATGCAAAGGAAGCTTCCGGCAAGGGCATCCAGCCGCCGGCCTTCGTCTACGACTATGTACTGTCGGATGCGCGCGGTGTGATCACCGGCTATCCGTTCGCGGGCGAAGGTGACAGTCCCCTGATGGAGGACATTCGCGGCAAGGTCGCCGCGCTCGCCTCCAGCAGCACGATCACCGAGGAAGAAGCCGCCGGCCTCACCGCCCGCGCCGCCGAGGCGCTGAAGGTTTCCGTCGGTACGGCCTATGAGGCCGCCATCACCGAACTCGTCCGCCAGCAGACGATCGCTACCACCGTGGACGGCGCCTGGAAGCTGCCGGACGGCGAAGCCTATTACAACAACCGCCTCGCCCAGATGACGACGACAGACCTGACGTCCGGCGAGATCCACCAGATCGGTCTGGACGAAGTGGCGCGCATCCACGGCGAGATGCAGGCGATCATGGCTGAGGTTGGCTTCGAAGGCAGCCTGCAGGACTTCTTCGAATTCATGCGCACCGACCCGCAATTCTACAAACCGGAAACAGAAGAAGGCAAAGCCGAGTATCTCGCCGAGGCCGTCGCTGCCATCGAGACGATGAAGGGCGACCTTCCGAAACTGTTCAACACTTTCCCGAAGGCCTACATGGAAGTGAAGGCCGTCGAGGCCTTCCGCGAGAAATCTGCCGGCAAGGCCTTCTATTCCCGCCCCGCGCCGGATGGCAGCCGGCCGGGCATCTACTATGCCAACCTCTATTCGATGGCCGACATGCCGACCTACCAGCTGGAAGCGCTTGCCTACCACGAGGGCATTCCCGGCCACCACATGCAGATCGCCATCGCGCAGGAACTGGAAGGCATCCCGAGCTTCCGCAAGTTCGGCGGCTATACCGCCTATTCGGAAGGCTGGGGCCTCTATTCGGAACTCGTGCCGAAGGAGCTTGGCTACTATTCTGATCCGTACTCGGACTTTGGCCGCCTCGCGATGGAAATCTGGCGCGCCGCGCGCCTCGTCGTGGATACCGGCCTGCACGACAAGCAGTGGACGCGCGAAGAGGCGATCCAGTACCTTATGGACAATACGCCGAACCCGGAAGGCGACTGCCGCAAGGCCATTGAGCGCTATATCGTGATGCCGGGTCAGGCGACGGCCTACAAGATCGGCATGCTGAAGATCGTCGAGCTGCGCCAGCGCGCCCGCACCCAGCTGGGAGACGCGTTCGACATCCGCGAATTCCACGGCATCGTGCTGAGGGATGGCGCGGTGCCGCTCGCGGTGCTTGAGGAAACGGTGGACGCATGGCTCGCGGGCAAGAAGGCGTGAGACGCACCTGGCTCGCCGCATTGTGCGCGGCGTCGGCGCTCGCGTTGGCCTCGTGCAACATGCTGGCGGCGGCCGTCCTTAAACCTGAAGTCCAGGCGGCGCCGGCCAGCATTCCCGCCGGCGACTACGCGCTTGACAAGGCGCATGCCTCGATCCTCTTCAAGATCGACCATCTCGGCTATTCAACCTATGTCGGCCGGTTCGAGCGCTTTGACGCCAGCCTGACCGGCGATCCCGCGAGCCCCGAATCGGCGGTTGTCACGGCGACGGTCGACATGACCTCGCTGAACATCGCCAATCCGGAATTCGGCGCCGAACTGATGGGCCGGGACTGGCTCGACGCGGCCACCTATCCGCAGGCCGCGTTCAAGACCTACGGCCTGAAGATCGTAGGCGAGAACGAGGCCGACATCAGCGGCGACCTCACCCTGAAGGGCAAAACGCAGGCCGTAATCATCCGGGTACGGCTGAACGGCAGCGCCTATGACCGCCCGCGCGGCGCTGATGTCGTGGGCTTTTCGGCGACTCTGCCGATCAGCCGCGCCGCGTTCGGGGTGGACAAGTATTCGGGTCTCATCGCGGATGAGGTGATGATCGAAATCGAAGCGGAATTTATCCGGCAGACGCCCGGGTAAGCGGCCCCAGCGCCGAACCCCGGCGCGTGATACGCAGCGCAATGCGCCCGCCGCGCCGGCCGATCTCGGCCTCGGCAACACTTACCCCGCCGTCGCCGCCGGAGATCAGCTCGATCGGCTGGTCCGCCGGTACGCCCAGCAGCAGCGTCGCGCCGGGCTTCAGGCCGGAAAGTTTCGAGAGCGGCACCGCGAGGCTCGCCACCCGCGCCGTCAGCG
>JBGTKE010000292.1:0-8439 GCA_041744775.1 Hyphomonas sp.
CCCGGCCTGAAGCCGCTCGACTGGGCCCTGCGCGCGGTCCACCTCGCCGAGATCGGCGGCGCCTCGATGATCCTCGCCGAGGCCAACCAGGGCGGCGACATGGTGCGCGAGGTGATCGCCATGACCGGCACTACCATGCCCGTCCGCCTCGTCAGCGCCCGCCTCGGCAAACGCGGCCGCGCCCAGCCCATCGCCGCCCTCTACCAGCAGGGCCGCGTCCACCACCACGGCACCTTCCACATGCTTGAGGACCAGATGTGCCGCTTCGGCACCGCCGAGGAGGCGGGCTCCCCCGACCGCGTCGACGCCCTCGTCTGGGCCCTCTGGGCCCTGATGGTGGAAGGAAGGGGGCCAAGGGTGAGGGTGATAATCTGACCTGGAACCCCTCTCCCGAAGGGAGAGGGGCAGGGGTGAGGGGCTTTGGTCTGGATGCCGCGCTGTTTGAAAGGAAGTCCCTCACCCCCGGCCCCTCTCCCTCCGGGCGAGGGGAGAAGAAGGGGGACCAATTGACTTCCCTCCCAACCCGCGCCAATGGGTGCCATGTCGAAACATACCTCACCAACGGCTATCGTGGACGCGCTCGAGGCGCTCTACTCTGAAGCCGTTTCCGCCCTGTCGGAAGCCCTCAACAAGTTCCTGCATGACGGTACGCCGCCGGACGGCGAAGCCCGCGCCGGGGGCGCGTTCTGCTATCCGCAGATCCGCCTCGTATATGATCCGGATGGCCCCCCGCCGCCGATTTCCCGGGCCTTCGGGAAGATGAGCGAGGCGGGCATCTACGTGACCACCGTCACGCGGCCGGATTTTTTCCGCGCCTACCTGATCGAGCAGCTGACGCCGCTGATGCGCGACTATGACGTGGACGTGCATGTTGAGCGCTCGAAATCGGAAATTCCGTATGCGTATGTCTGGGATCCCTCGCAGGCGGCCGGCCTCGAAGAGATCGCGCCGGCGGAACTGGTGCGCTGGTTTCCCTCGCCGAAGCTGACGCAGATCGGCGACGAGATTGCCGACGGCGAACTGTTCGAGCCGTATGACGAGCGCCCGCTGGCGCTGTTCGATGCGCAGCGCGTCGATTTCTCCCTGAAGCGGCTGCAGCATTATACCGGTACGCCGGTCGAGCACTTCCAGCACTATGTTCTGTTCACGAACTATCACCGCTATGTTGATGCCTTCTGTGATTGGGCGCTGACGCAGCTCGGCGGGCATACGCGATACGAGTCCCTGTCCGTACCCGGAGGGCTGGAGATTTCGGTGCCGCAAGTCGATAGCCGCGCGGCGATCGAGGCCTCGCCCTGGCGGCGGTTCCAGATGCCGGCCTATCACCTGCGCGCCAAGGACGGCGCGGGCATCACGCTGGTCAATATCGGCGTCGGGCCTTCCAATGCCAAGACGATCACGGACCATCTCGCCGTGCTGCGCCCTCAGGTCTGGCTGATGGTCGGCCATTGCGGCGGCCTGCGTCATTCGCAGCAGATCGGCGACTATGTGCTGGCCCACGCCTATCTGCGCGAGGACCATGTGCTGGACGCTGTGTTGCCGCCGGAGATTCCGGTTCCTCCGATTGCGGAGGTTCAGGTGGCGCTCGCAGCGGCGGCGGCGGCCGTGACCGGGGAGCAGGGCGACGCGCTGAAGAAACGCCTGCGCACCGGCACGGTGGTGACCACGGATGATCGCAACTGGGAGCTGCGCTTCAGCGCCTCGGCCCGCCGCTTCAACAAGAGCCGGGCGGTGGCGATCGACATGGAAAGCGCAACGATTGCCGCCAACGGATTCCGCCTGCGCGTGCCGTACGGGACGCTGCTCTGCGTCTCCGACAAGCCGCTGCACGGCGAGATCAAGCTGCCGGGCGCCGCCAACCGGTTCTACGAACGCTCCATCGGCGAACACATCCGTATCGGGATCGAAACGCTGGAGCGGCTCGCCGACGATGGCGGCGCGAGCCTTCACAGCCGCAAACTGCGCGCGTTTGACGAGCCGCCGTTCCGGTGAGCGAGATCGACTGGCCCGCCCTCAAAGCCGCCGCCCTCGCCGTGCAGGCACGCGCCTATGTTCCGTACTCGAACTACCGGGTGGGCGCGGCGCTGCTGACGGCGGGCGGCGAGATTGTTTCCGGCTGCAATGTCGAGAACGCGACCTTCGGGGCAACCTGCTGCGCCGAGCGGACGGCGGTGTTTGCGGCGGTGGCGCAAGGGCACCGGGAATTTCAGGCGGCGGCGGTGGTGACCAACGGCGCAGAACCGGGCACGCCCTGCGGGATCTGCCGGCAGGTGCTGGCGGAATTTGGGTCCGACATGGAGGTGCTGTGTTTCACGCCGGAAGGGGCGGAGGCGCGGTATCGGTTGTCGGAGTTGTTGCCGCATGCGTTCCGGTTGAAGTGAAACCTTGTCCTCACCCCGGAACGGGGAGGGTCAGGGTGGGGCGAGGCAATCGAAACCGTCCATATGGCATTCCGGCTTGCGTTCCGGCGCAATTTCGCGTGACCTGAGCACTTCGGCGGGAGGAGCCGGTGGTGGTGGGACAAGTGCACAATCAGACAGGCTCGGACGACACGCGCACGCGCGTGTTCCTGAGCTATTCGCGCAAGGATGCCGGCCTCGTCGGGCGCGTGGCGGATGGGCTGATGGCGGCGTCGTTTCTCGCCGACTTTGACCAGGCGGCGCATGATCCCGGCAATGTAAGCGCCGGGATTTCGGCCGAGGACGAGTGGTGGAAGCGGCTGCAGGAGATGATCGCATCGGCGGACGTGATGGTGTTCCTGGTGTCACCGGATTCGGCGCAGAGCGCGGTGTGCGACGAGGAGATTGCCTACGCCCGGGCGCTGGGCAAGCGGATCATCGCGGTGCTGGCCCGGCCGGTGGATTTTGCCAAGGCGCCGCCGAGATTGTCGGCGCTGAATGTGCGGATCGATTTTTCGGACGGCGGGCCGGGATTTGACGCGGCGCTCGCGGGGCTGGTTGCCGCGCTGCAGATGAATGTCGGCTGGCACCGCGACGGGCGGAAATATTACGCGCGGGTGCAGGAATGGGACACGGCGGGTCGGCCGAAGAGCCGCCTTCTGCGCGAGGGCGCGGTGGAGGAGGCCGAACGCTGGGCGCTGGCGCGGCCGAGGAATGAGCCGGAGCCGGGGGAGCTGTTCCTAGCCTGGACCGCGGCCTCACGGGCGCAGATCAAGCGGGACGCGGCGGTGCGCGCCTTCTGGCGGCGGGTGACGGCCGTCTTTGTACTGACGACCCTCGCGGCGACGCTGGCGGGGGCTTGGTTCGTGATCAACGGGCAGCGGAATCTCGGTCGCAGCGAAAGCCTGATGCTGGCGCGGACGTCGGACCAGTTGTTCAATCAGGGTGAATACCGGCGCGCCCTGCAGGTCGCGATCCTGGCGGCGCGCGATTCCTTCTTCAGGCCGTCTACGGATGAAGCAAAGGCCGCGTTTGCAAAGACGGCGCAAGCGCTGGCGCATGTGGCGTCTGTCCGGCAGACCTTTCCGGAAGGCACACCGCTGGATCCGGTCATTGCGCGGGCCTATCCGGCGATGGATGGCAAGCGGCTGGTGACGGCCAATCTGATTGATTCCCTGTTCGTGTGGGATACGGAAACCGGCCTGCAGCTGGGTGAGACATTCACGATCAATACCCAGATGGGAGACCTACAGGAACTGCTTGTGCCGGCGGGCGAGCATGTGGCCGCGTGGAACAGCGGGGGCGCGTATGTGATTTCGCTGCGGGATGGCAGCCGGCTTCCAGAGCCGCTGGGCCTGGAAGACGGGGAAGCTGCGCTGGGACTGATCCATGCTGCCATGTCAGAGGATGGTGGGCGGCTGGCGACGGGGCTGACGAATGGCGCGGTGCGAACCTACGACATCGCGACAGGCGACAAGCTCGCCGAGTTTCCGGGGCGGGCCGAGCCTTCGGTGCAAGTCGCGCTTTCGGCGGATGGGACAAAGGTGCTTGTCGTGCGGCTTGGCGAGGCGTTCCTTGCGGACGCGGCGAGCGGAGAGATCATCGCCGGGCCATTTGATCCGGAGGGCGGTCAGTATTGGGGAGGGTTCCTTTCACCGGATGGCAGTCGCGTGCTGCTTCGGCGCAATTCTGGAAACTTTGACTGGGAGCTCGCGCGGCGAGAGGACGATCTGACTGTTCCGCTGCAAGTTGAGACCGAGAGTATCGAGATATGGAATGGGGCGACGGGCGAGCGGATTGCGCGGGCCAGCTTTCCGGATATTGCCCAGCGGGCCGTGTTCCTCGACAAGCTCCGCCGCATCGCCACGATATCGCCAATTGGCAGTGTGCAGCTTTGGGATGCGGACACGGGCGCAGAGGTCGGGGAGGTTATCCTCACGGATGAACTTGAGGGAGACGTCGATATTGGCTCGGACAGTACGGCGTTCGCAACGATTTCCTATCTGAGCGGCGTGCAGATCTGGGACATTCGCACCGGCGCGCCATTGCTGGACGCGGGGGCCGAGTTTGACGACGGCGCGGACAGGTGGAACGGCGTCAGTCATATTCCCGGTACGGAGGATTACCTCGCCTGGAACGGACGCCGGACGGTGCGATTGAGTGTCAGCGAGGGGCAGGTAACGGAAACTCAGGTGGCAAGGGACTCGGCTGGTTTCGTGAGTCATGCGGCTCTGTCGCCGGATGGCCGTATTTCTATCACGTGGGATCAGGGCAACGAGGTTTACTTCTGGGACGCCGCCTACTTCGGAACCCCTCTGCTGGGACCGCTGCAGCATAACAATTTTATTGTGCCGCCGCGGTTTATCGGGGACGGCAGCAGGGTATTGACGGTCGAGGGTAACGAGGCCCGCATCTGGAAGGCGGGGCCGGCGAGAACGGTTCCGTTCAAGGGCAAGACGGACATCGGCGCTCCGGCCGGGGCCATGCTCTCGCCCGATGGGACACGCCAGCTTTTGTGGAACGCGTCGGGCAGGGCCGTGCTGCGCGATACGGCGACGGGCGAACAGGTGGGCGGCGAACTGTTGCTCGGCCCGCGGGAGACTTTTGGCGCCGTGTTCGACACGCAATCGCCGACCCTGGCCATCTGGTTCGAAGGGGTCGTGCAGCTGCTGGATACCGGCACGGGCGAGAATGGAGAAGCCCTGCTGGAGCATGGCAGCTCCATTTCCGAAGCCCGGTTTGCGCTCGGCGGGCGCAGGCTGGTGACGCTTCAGTATGATGGCACGATGACGATCTGGAACACGGAGACGATGGAGCCGGTCGTGGCACCGGCCGTGATCGATGACGTGGTCCTCCGAGTCATGCCGAACCGTGGACGGATGGTTATCCTGACTGACGGTAATGGGCAGCTCGTCGATCTCGAGACCGGCGCCGCAATCGGCGCTCCGATGGAGGTCTGGACAGAGGCGGACCTGAAAGCCGAGACAGAGAGCCAGCCATTCTCGCGCGTTGACATGAGCGCGGCCGAGTCGCGCCTCGCGATCTGGAGCGACAAGAGGATTGGTTTCTGGTCTGCGGATGATGGAGCGCAGATCTGGCCGGTCATTACGCCAGAGGCTCCGATCCTTGGCGCTTCAATAGCGCCGGACGGTAGGCAAGCAGTTCTTCTGATGGACTACCCATTGCGCGGGGCGGCGCTGATGGATCTCGAGACAGGTGAGCT
Source organism: Hyphomonas sp. (assembly GCA_041744775.1). Classification (GTDB taxonomy): domain Bacteria; phylum Pseudomonadota; class Alphaproteobacteria; order Caulobacterales; family Hyphomonadaceae; genus Hyphomonas. Next base: position 5,623 of record JBGTKE010000292.1, read on the forward strand.
TCAGCAAGCTGTTCTGGCGCACCCAACCTTTCCAACGGCGGCGGAATTCTCTCCGGATGGCGGTACGTTGGTGACGTTTGCCAATGACGGATATCTGCGTTTCTGGAACGTCGCGACGGGCGCGGCGAGGGGGGACCCCGTCTTTGTCCAGTCAAGTGAGGCCGAAGCCAGGTTCTCCGATGATGGCCGCCGCATGGTCCTGCTGGCTCAGGGCGGAATTGTCCGCCAGTTTGACACCAGAACGCTCGCGGAACTGCCGGGTTGGGCCGGCAATTTTGCCGATCAGGAAGCCGTGTGGCAACAGGACCGCGGGCGGCTGTTGATTTCGGAACTGGAGGGGCGGCTGGTTGAACTGGACATTGGCTGGGCAGCACGCCGGGACGCCTCTGGGGATGATATTGCGCAGGTTTGCGCCGCGAAGCTGGTCGGGACGCCGGATGAGGGCGGTGTAGCGTTCGTGCGGCGCCTTGATGACACGGCGACCTTTGCCGCGCCGATCCTGCGGGGGCGAGAGGGGGAGGATGTGTGTACGCCGCCGCCGGCGGCCTGGTGGGAGATGGCGGCGGGGGCGGTGTTCGGGTGGGCGTTCCGGTGACGGGTCTGTCCGATGGCTGATGTTTTTCTTTCCTATGCCCGGGCGGACATGGCCAAGGCGGCGCAGGTGAAGGCAGCGCTGGAGGGCGCCGGACTGAGCGTGTTCTTTGATGTGGAGGGGCTGGACGGTGGCGATGTGTTTCCGGATGTGCTCGACCGCGAGGTGAAGATGGCTGGAGCGGTGGTGAGCCTGTGGTCGCCGCATGCGTTGAGCCGGCCGTGGGTGAAGCAGGAATGTTCCATCGGGCTGAAGCGGAAATGCCTGATCCCGTTGGCAATCGAGCCGCTTGGGGAGCTTGATGTGCCGGTGGCGTTCGAGGGGCTGCAGCAGATCGACTTCACGGGATTTCACGGGCGCACGGATTCGGCGGAATGGCAAAGGTTGATGCGGTCGCTGGCGCGGACACTGCGCCGGCCGGAGCTGGTGGCGGGAACGGTATTGGCTGCGGGAGGACCGCGCGGGCCGGGCGAATCGGGCAAGCGCAAACTCCATCCCTTGTGGATTGTCTCGGGCGCGTTGGCGCTGCTCTTGTTTATAACGGCCGGCATGCTGGTGTTCAGGGCGAGCGAGAATGACACGGCCCCGGCGGTGGAAGGGCTGCCGGCCGCCGATGCGCCGTTTGACGCGGAGGCGGCAGTCCCCGCCATCGATCCCAACACCGATAAGGCCGGCAGTTCGGTCGTGCCGATACCGAGGGTTGAGGAAGAATACCCCGGGCAAGCGTGCGGCAACCTGAAGGTCCACGTGTATTTCGAGTTCGACAAGACCACGCCGGACATAGCTTCCATCGTGGCGCTGGAGGAGGCTCTTGCGCGTGGTTTCTCGTGCGACCTGAGCGAAGCGCGCATCGAGGGGCATGACGACCTGTTTAACAGTCCCGCCTATGCGCAGGGCCTTTCCGAGCGCCGCGCGAGCGATATCGCCAGCCTGTTGATCGGCAAGGGCGTGGACGGGGCGGTCATCTCGACGACGGGGTATGGCTCCACCCAGCCGCTGGTGCCGGGCGAACGGACACCCGCCAACCGGCGGGCGGTGGTGTTCCTGGACTACGAGATGCCGCTTGCCTATCCCTCGCCGGCGGCGCCGGGCTGAGACCCGAGCCGCTGTCGCAGGGATGACACAGTTCACCGGCTTCCCATAAATTGCCGTTTAACATAACGTTAACCTGTACAACGAGCCGGAGCGGGACCGATGGGGGATAACAAGGCGGGGGGCCTGTTCGGGGCGCCGAAGCGGTCGACGCGGTGGGTGAAGGCCGCTGTCGGCGGGGTGGATGCGCCGGCGGGGGCGATCGAGACGGACGGGGCGTATGTCAGCCTTGACCTGATTGACCTTGGATTGGCGCGGCCCGGCCTGTTCACCAGAAAGTATCACGCGCTGTTCCTGTCGGACCTTTCAGTGGCCACGCAGGTCCAGACCAAGCTGCGCCAGAGCGCGCTGATCGACCCGCGCAAGGTGCGCGAGGGCATCGATGCGAAGAACGCCGCCAGCCAGGACCTCGCGGTCACGTCGATCTGCGCGCAGATGCCCTGGCATGGCGGGATCGACGGGGAATTCGTGGTGCTGGCGCTGCGGTCGGAAGCGCTGCTGGCGACCCTGCTGGATCTGAATGACCGGCTGTCGGCCTCGCTGCCGAAGATGGGCGGCCAGCCGCCGCCGGGCGAGCCCGAGGACGCGGACGGACCGGGCCATGAAAGCCTGCTCGCCACGGCAGCGGGCGCGATCACGGGCAAGCTCGCCAGCACTTTCGTGAAGAAGATAGGCTATACCGCGGCGGTGGAAATCGCGCGGATCCTGAAGGCGCAGGATGGTACGTATACGACACGGTTGCGGGTACCGGTTTCGGCCAGCCTGAAACTCGAGCCCGGATATTATGTCATGCTGCCGGACGGCCAGGCCAACGGCGCCGAGGTTGAGCTGGATTTCAGCGGCGGCCGGCTAGTGCCGGCGCTGCGGATCAACCGGAAGGCCGCGCGCGGTCGCGATTATGCCGTGCTGCGGGTGACTGCGTCCGAGCGGCATCAGAACATCGAGGATGTGCCGGCGGTCGGCGATGCCTGGATCTCGTTGCAGCGCGTGCTGGCAAGCGGCGGGCAGCCGGAGGAGGCGCTGAATGCGTTCCGCCGGGTGGTGGCGATTTCGCCCTACCTGATCGGCGCGGACCGGTTGCGATTGCAGCAGCAGGCGGCGGACATGGTGGAGGCGGTGCGGCCCTTCCTGCC
>JBGTKE010000293.1:0-2735 GCA_041744775.1 Hyphomonas sp.
TCAGTCGCGCCCGACGAGCGCCTTGAGCATCGGCGACGGACGGAAGGTCACGACGCGGCGGGCCGCGATGGGGGCCTCTTCGCCGGTCTTCGGATTGCGCCCTTCGCGGGCCGATTTGGAGCGCACGACGAAGTTGCCGAAACGGGCGAGCTTCACTTCCTCTTCGTGCTCGAGGGCGGCGCCGATCAGTTCGAGCGTGCGGTCGAGGATATCCGCCGACTCTTGCCGCGTCACGCCGACTTCGCGGACGATGGCGTCAGTGACTTCAGCACGGGTAACGGTCGCGTTGCTCATTTGCCCATTCGCCTTTCGTGAAAGCCTAAGCCCGGTATCTTAACGAATTCCTAGCGGACGCGTTAGTGAAATCTGGAACAGGCCCGCAGATCAGAGGCGGAACAGGCTGGCGCCCCAGGAAAAGCCACCGCCCATCGCTTCGGACAGGATCAGGTCGCCGGGCTTGGCCCGGCCGGTGCGAACCGCATGGTCGAGCGCCAGCGGGATAGACGCAGCCGACGTGTTGGCGTGCTGGTCAACCGTGATGACGACCTTCTCCTCCGGGATGTGGAGCTTCTTCGCGACGCCGTCGAGAATGCGCTTGTTGGCCTGGTGGGGCACGAACCAGTCGATGTCCTCGGAGGTCAGGCCGGTCTCCGTCAGGACCGCTTCGATGGCCGATGAAATGTTGGCGACCGCGTGCTTGAAAACCCGGTTTCCCTCCATCCGGACATGGCCGATCGTGCCGGTCGAGCTGACGCCGCCGTCGACATACAGCAGGTCAGCCTTCGTGCCATCGGTGCGGATATGGTGGGTGATGATGCCTTCATCGGCCGCGAACTCGCCCTCGCGCGCCTCGATGACCACCGCGCCGCCGCCATCGCCGAACAGGACACAGGTGCCCCGGTCCGACCAGTCCATGATGCGGGTGAAGGTCTCGGCGCCGATGACGAGTGCGCGCTGGAACAGGCCCTGCCGGAGCATTGTGTCGGCCGTCGCGAGCGAAAACAGGAAGCCCGAGCAGACGGCCTGCACGTCGAATGCGGCGCCGTGCGTCATGCCGAGTTTGGCCTGGACGGCGGTGGCGGTGGCCGGGAAGGTGCGATCCGGCGTCGTCGTCCCCAGCACGATGAGGTCAATGTCGGCCGCGTCGATCCCTGCCGCATCGAGGGCACGACGGGCGGCGGCGGTCGCGATATCCGAGGTCAACTCGCCGTCGGCCGCGATGTGGCGCTGGCGGATGCCGGTGCGCTCGTGGATCCACTTATCGGAGGTGTCGACCATCAGGGCGAGCTCCTTGTTGGTGAGCACGCGTTCGGGAAGGTAACTCCCGGTTCCGATGATAAAACTGCGCCGCGCCATCCTCATGTGTCCTTTCGATCCCTGCGCGCCGCTGTCAGGCTGCGACGCCGCCGGTTCCAATTCTTGCGAGGTTCGCTGCGACCTCGCTCTGGAAATCGCTGGCGGCCAGATCGGCCGCCATCTCACACGCCCGGGCAAACCCGCGCGCATCGGCGCTGCCATGGCTCTTGACGGAGATGCCGCCGAGACCGAGCAGCACGCCGCCATTCACATTGCTCGGATCCATCAGCGATTTCAGGCGCTTCAAGCCGTTCATCGCCAGCACGGCGCCGGCCTTCGACATCAGGCTTTCGGTGAACGCCTCGCGCATGTGGATGGCGAGCATACGGGCGACGCCCTCGCCGGTTTTCAGGGCAACGTTTCCGGTAAATCCGTCGGTGACCACCACATCGACCGCGCCTGTGGAAATGTCATCGCCTTCAATGAAACCGCGATAGTCCAGGTCCAGGCCCGCTGCGCGCAGCCATTCATGCGCCTCGCGCACTTCCTCATGGCCCTTCATCTCTTCCGAGCCGATATTCAGGAGGCCGACGGTGGGCCGCGCGATGCCCAGCGTGGCACGCGCAAAGGCCTCGCCCATGATCGCGAAGGTGACCAGCTGCTGGGCATCGGCCTCGACGTTGGCGCCGACATCCAGCACCACCGTGCGCCCGCGCAGGGTGGGCCAGACGGCGGTCATGGCCGGGCGGTGCACGCCGTCCATCTTGCGCAGGATGAGCATGGATATGGCCATCAGCGCGCCGGTATTGCCGGCCGAGACCGAAGCGCCCGCCCGGCCTTCGCGGATTGACTCGACGGCGTTCCACATCGACGTGCCCTTGCCGCGGCGGAGCGCCTGGCTGGGTTTCATGTCGCTGGTGATTTTCTCGGTCACCGCGTGGACGATCGTTGCGCGGGTTTCGAGCACGGCGCGGCCGGCCACCAAGGGCGCAAGTCTCGCCTCGTCGCCGTGTAGCAACGCCCGCATCGCAGGACGGCTTTCGAGGAAGCTTGCGACGCCGTCGACGACAATACCCGGGGCATTGTCTCCGCCCATGGCGTCTATCGAAATCGTCAGCGAGGGGGTCATCCGGTCCTGTGCCTGCATGAATGGCCAGATTCTACGTATTTTTGCGTGGTTTAAGCGGCGCCGGTTGGCAAGGCAACGGGCCAGATGCGGCGGCTTTCAGCCTGGCACCGCCGCCTGCCCGGCCGGTGCGGCGATCCAGTCGAAACGCCCATGAAGGATTTCAGCGTCCGGCTGGCGCGCAAGATGCGCCTGAAGCGCCAGCGCCGACCGGGCCAGTGCCCCTGCCTTGTCGGGCGCCGCAGCACCGTTCCGGCGCAGGATGTCCTCGAGTGTCCCGGCCGGTTCGGCGCCGGCGGGATCCGTCAACGCC
>JBGTKE010000294.1:0-4828 GCA_041744775.1 Hyphomonas sp.
CACGTTGCGGGCATCGTGAATATCCTGCCCGGCGCAGCAGGCGCCCTTCTTCTCGATGGCGGCGCCATGGTCGTAGAGCTGCAGCGTGATCCCGATCACGTCATAGCCCTCGGCCTTCAGCATCGCGGCGACCACGGACGAGTCCACACCGCCCGACATGGCGGCGACAACCCGTGTTTCATGGGGAGGCTTGGCAAACCCAAGCGAGTTCAGGCGGCCGGGCGGCCACGCGGTATCTGGCGTCGTCATCTCTCACTCCCACCGGGGTCAAGGCCCGGAGCAGCTGTTGGAAGCGGGGATATAGTGGATCGGCCGCGAAAACGCGAGGGGGAGCGTCAGGCCGCGCTCGCCTTCGCGTTCGCCGTGCCTGCAGCAACCCAGCCGCAGCGGACATCGCCGGCAGGTTCAAGCCGTTCGGTCAGGCCATAGAGGGTCTCGCCATCTGCGAGCACGATCAGACCGCCGGGGGCGAGCTGGTTGGCGAGGCTGTCTGCGACGCGGGCTTTGGCCGAGCGCGCCATGCCGGACAGGACATTCCGGCAGAGGATGATCTCGAACTTGCCGAGGCCGCCGGCCGGCTCCAGCAGGTTGTGGACGCGGAAACTGATCCGGGCGCGGAGCGCTTCGGAGACCTGCCAGTCACCGGAATCAAGCCGCGTGAAGTGTTTCAGCAGGCGGTGGATCGAGAGGCCGCGCTGCACTTCGTAATGGCCGAACGTGCCGAGGCGCGCCGTTTCGGTCGCCTGCTTGCAGAGATCGGTGGAGAGAATTTCGACCTTGGCGCCGGCCAGGCCTGCCGGCGTTTCGTCTTCCAGCAGCGTCGACAGCGAATAGGCCTCCTGCCCCGTGCTGCCACCGGCGCACCAGATGCGAATACGGCCCGAAGGCGAGGCAGCGATACGGTCAGGCAGCTTGGTGCGCACGATGGCTTCGAGCGAGCCCGGCTCGCGGAAGAACCAGGTGTCGCGCGACAGCAGCGCGGCGGCGATCTCGGCCCGGAAGACCGAGTTCTGGCGCGACTCAAGGCAGTGCACCAGATCGTCGAGGCTGCCGAAGCCTTCGCGCCGGGCGATGGCGGCCAGCCGGGCTTCGATCAGGTATGCTTTCGAGGCCGGTATCGCCTGGCCGGACGCGTTCAGGGCCAAGTCTGCGAGCACGTTGAAAATATGGTCCTGCATCCGCTGCTCCGCCGCGAGGCACGGGGCCTCAAACCTTACCGATAAGGGGCCCTATCTTAAGAAAGGCTTCAGATAAGGCCGACTTCGGCAAATTTGCTCTCGAGAATATCTGCATCGAAGGGTTTCATTATGAACTCATCTGCTCCCGAACTTAGGGCTTCGCGTATATGTTCGGCATCATTCTCTATCGAACAGAATACAACGCGTGGCGTTTTGCCCCCGTCTTCGCGGCGCAGGGCCTTCACGAAGTCGATCCCGTTCATGACCGGCATGTTCCAGTCGAGGATGACGGCGTCCGGCATGGATTCGCGGCACATCTTCAAGGCCTCGGATCCTTCGGAAGCTTCGGTCACGTTGAAGCCGAGATCCCGGACAATCCGGGACGCAACCTTCCGGACAACCCGGGAATCGTCCACGATGAGGCACGTCTTCATGGGGCGAATATCCGCTGGAATGAGCTTTCACACGCCTAGAGGGGTGCCTCAGAGGTGTTAACAAACCCTGACCTTGGCGTTTACACTTTGCGTCAGGACGACTGCTGGCGCAGGCCCGTGGCCATGAAAACGATGCCATCCGGCGTTGTTTTGGCATGCAGCGTGCCACCCAGCCCGTCGCAAGTCATCTTGGCGAACAGGGGCTGGATGTTTTCCGGCCGCCAGCCGCTTTCCGGCTCATCGCCTGCCAGCGCCTTGGCAACGTCCTCCTTGAGGACCACCCGGTCGCCCTTGCAGGTAATCACGACATTCTTGACCCCGCCCTCCTCGCGCACCCGGACATGGATCACCCCGCCGCGCACGGTGGCGGTAAGGCCGACCAGCACGAGGTTCATGATCAGACGGGCGTGGCCATAGCCGAGTTCGGTGGTGGCGAGGTCCCATTCGATGCTGGGTTTCTGGAAGCGGACATAGTCGTCGGTCAGCTTCTTGAACTGGTAGAGATCGGCCGTGCCCGGCTGCAGGCCCATCGAGCCGAAGGCGTAGCGCAGGAACTGCAAGGTAGCGGCAACGCTCTGGCAGCCTTCCCGCAAGGTGCGCTCGCTGTGCGCCTTCTCCTCGGGACTGCCCGGACTGTCGAGCATCTCCAGAGAGAGCGACATCGTGGCCGCTGGAGAGACGATGTCATGGCATAGCCGTGCGGCGATGTACGCTGCGAAGCGTGCAGGGTCGAGGTTCATTGGTTTCAGCCCGTCTTTGGATCCAGCCATTCCGTAGAATCGGGTGCTCCGCCCGGTGTGTCAATCAAGTGTGGGTGACAGGATGGTAACGCGGACCGCCCGCCGGGACCTGGTCAGCTGCCTGCAGGTGGGTCGATATCGTCATGTCCGTGGCGCGCACTGTAGAAGCTCAGCGCGAAAAGACCCATCGAGAGTCCGAGGGTGAGCAGTCCGCCGAGAATATAGGCGATCCAGCCATGACCGCTGACGCCGCTGCCGAGACCGTCCCAAAAGTATGTCGCGCCCCTGAGGAGCGCGCCAAGGGCCACAAGGGCCGCGAGAAGCCATAAAATGAAGGTGCGTGACATGCGTCCGCCAGGTTAAAGCCCGGCGGACGCGTTGCAAGACTATTTGCTCTGCCAGGCGCCGGTTTCGTCCATGTAGAACTGGCCGGGCTGGAGTTTCGCGATCTGCTTTTCACCGGCGAGTTGGGCGACGATCTGCACGGTCGTGTTGTTGTCGCGCGCGGTCTGCTCGTACACCGCGCGGCGGCGATTGTTGATGTCCTGGACCTTGCGGACCAGGGCGGTTTCAGCGGTGCCGACAACGCCGAGATAGCCGTCGATGCGCTCGCCGACCGACCCGGAGGCAATGGCGGCGTCGATGACGGGATCACCGGCCGAAGCGGTGGGCGCAAAGGCGAAGGCCGCGAGGGCGAGGCTGATCGAGATCAAGAGTGTGCGAAGGGCAGTCATTGAATGTCTCCTCTACTTCGCGGCTAGAACAGGTCTGGGTTGCTGGCGATCAGGTCTTCGACCTCGCGGTCGAGCTGGATACGCACGGTCTGGTCGATCTTGACGTTCAAATCGATCCTGATCGGCTTGTCGGACGGCTCGATCCGGATGGTCGGCGTGCACGCCGCGAGCGCGACGGCGCCGGCCGCGACCAGCAGGGTTCTCTTGTAGGCCATGACGGCAGTCTCCTAGATTACACCGGGACAATGACACGCCGCAGCTTAACGTCAATCGACCGGCGCGTTGTGCGTCATTCACTCGTCGGCGCTGCGGCCCCGTCCGCGCCCACCTCTTCGGCGTTCAGCAGCTCCAGCGTGGCATCGATCAGGTCCTGCTGGTTCATGAAGCCAAGATTGTTCTCGATCAGCTTGCCGATCGGCAGCTCGAAGCCGATGGCGAACTCGAAGGCCTGGCCGGCCGGCAGGGTCAGCCGGTTGCCCATCGGCAGCGGATTGATGTTCTCGCCGACGAGCAGGAGCTCGGCGCGCATATCGCCCGCAAGGTCGCCGTCGATGCCGAGTTCGAGCACTTCGAACTTGAGGTCGCGCAGGGCGTCGAAGGCGAGGCTGGCATTGGCATCCCGCTCCGCCGCCGCTTCCACTGCGCCGCCTGTGTAGGAAATCCGGCCTCCGGGCGCGTCGGCTTGCAGGACCGCGTCCTTGATCCGCACCCGGTTGTCCGTGAACACGATCGGGAAAGTACCGCTGAGTGTGCCCGTGGCCTTAGTGTCGGGCAGTTTGAGTATCTCGACCAGATGGGCGAGGTTGATCGCCCTGGCCGTCACGGCCACCGACTGGTCCTGAAGTCCGCCCTCGAGCGCCCAGTCAAACGGAGCAATCGCCAGCGTGCCCCCGCCGAAGGGGAAAGTGACGGAATCGAGGTGCAGGATGCCGCCAGGACGGAGATCATAAACGATCCGTCCCTCCGTGAGCGGAATGCCCGGGTTGACGCCCGCCACCGTGAACACCTGGTCCGGTGCGGTCGTCAGACCCATCAGATCGGCAAAGTGGGCGGTGCCGTTGACGCCCGTGACGCGGCCAAGCCGGGTTGTCTGGAATCCGAAATTCTGGACCTGCACATCGGCCGTTCCGGCAATCTTGCCGCGGGTGATGGTGAAGCGCGCATCACTGGCGACGCTGCCGGCGGCGTCGGTGAAAAGACCGGTGAGGCGGCCGGAAATCATGTCCGGCTGCAAGCCAACGCGGCGGAAGACGAGGGGCCGGGAAATCACACTGGCCGTGCCGTCGAGTTTCAGGATATCGAGATCAAGCGCGGCATCTGCCAGCGGCGTCCCCTTCGCCTGAAGATGCAGCGGGCCGGTGATCCGAAGGCGGTTGTCGCCCACCGTTCCGGAAAATTCCGACGTAACCGGCTTATAGAGCGGATCGCCCGTGTCGAGATCGGTGATCAGCACGCCCGTTCCCGCAACCCTCCCCTCAACCCCCGATGCGGCGCTGACGCCGTCAAACGTGAAGGCGCCGGCCGAGACATTGGCCGGTATCATCGTGCCCCCGAACCGCGTCGCGCCGAGGCGCGCCGCAATCCGGGCGGGGCCCTTCCCGGTCGCCACATCAATACGCGGCCCGCCGCCTGCGATCGTCAGTGTGCGTTCTCCGATGGTCAGCGGCAGGTCGAGGGCGTCCGCGCTCACCGTCAGAGCGAAGCCCTTGCTGGCGGTCCAGTCGATCTCGGCGCCGCTGAGG
>JBGTKE010000295.1:0-3272 GCA_041744775.1 Hyphomonas sp.
GGACGCCGACGAGGCGGCCTCGACGCTGCGCATCCGCCGTAACGGCTCGGCGCTGAAAGCGGTGAGCCTCTCGACGCAGCCGCACCCCGGCTTCCCGACCGACCTGCAGGCCCAGTTCATGGCCCTGATGTGCACCGCCGAGGGCACCAGCATCATCCGCGAGAACATCTTCGAGAACCGCTTCATGCACGCCCCGGAACTCTCGCGCCTCGGCGCCGACATCACAGTGCGCGGGCAGGAGGCGGTGGTAAAGGGCGTCGACCACCTGACGGCCGCGCCGGTCATGGCGACGGACCTGCGGGCTTCGGTCTCGCTGGTCATCGCCGGACTTGCGGCGCAAGGTGAAACGGTCGTCAACCGGATCTACCACCTCGACCGCGGCTTTGAGCGGCTCGAAGCGAAACTGGGGGCTTGCGGCGCGAAGATCGAACGCCGATCTGGCGAAGACGAATAATCACGGCAGGGGCTGATGACCGATCAAAAACCTCTCCGCCTCCTCGCTGAGGAGGCCGACGACCTGAAGATCATTGCGGCGGCCGTTCAGGACGCGGTGGTGAAGGCGGGCAACCTGAAATACGAGAAGCGCAGCCGCCGCTTCGCCATCGAGCTGAACCGCTACCGCTGGGAGACCGCGCCGGCCAGCAAGGGTGAGCCCGGCCAGCGCGTGCGGTCGCTGTTGGCGTTTGACGGCGTGCTGGGCGTCAAGACGCGCGGCATCACGAAGGCCGACCCGGAACTGATCCTGTCGATGCTGAGCGCCGGCTTCGAGGCCGATGTCGCCGAGCCCCCCGGCGGCAAGGTGGTGCTGCTGTTTGCGGGCGACGGCGAGATCGTGCTGACGGTCGAGGCGCTGGACGCCACGCTGCTGGACAGTGATTACGTCTGGCCGACGCGGCGTGTGCCGAGCCATGAGCGGCGGAAGCGGTAGGCGTCCTTTTTTTTATCACGCGACTCTTGAGCCCCCTCTCGTCGGGGAGAGGGGGTTGGGGGTGAGGGGGCGCAACCTCTCTCCAGAGCGCTACAGCTGATAGCTCAGCTCCCCCTCACCCCTGCCCCTTTCCCTCAAGGGGGAGAGTGGTCAATAGGGATTTCTGCCCACACTTCGTCTTGCCAGCCCGGTGGCCCCGGTCCATGTAGCGAGGCTGCAACAAAAGCCCGGAAATGCCCGCCCCATGGCCCGCCATCTCGATGCCACCAAGCCTCAGTTTGATGAGGTCCTGACGCGCTTCCTTGCGGAAGATCGCGGGCAGGGGGAGGACGTGTTTGACGTGGTCAAGGACATCCTCGCCAATGTGAAGAAGCGCGGCGGCGCGGCGGTGGCCGACTATACGGCCAAGTATGACGGGCTGCAGCTCGACCCCTCGACCCTGCAGTCAGACAACGTGAACCTGCATGCGCTGGCCGCGACCTGCCCGGCAGATCTGCGCGCAGCGATCGATTTCGCGCATGACCGGATCGCCGTCTATCACGCTGCGCAGCGCCCGGCCAATCACCGTTTCACGGACGATAGCGGGATCGAGCTCGGCTGGCGCTGGACGTCGCTGGATTCGGTCGGCGTCTATGTGCCGGGCGGACGGGCGAGCTATCCGTCCTCGGTGCTGATGAATATCGTCCCGGCACGGATTGCCGGCGTGGAGCGGATCGTGATGGTCGCGCCGGCGCCGCAGGGCGAGCTGTCGAATGCGGTGGCCTATGCCGCGCTGAAGGCCGGTGTGGACGAATATTATCCCATCGGCGGCGCGCAGGCGGTCGGCGCGATGGCCTTCGGCGCGGGCGCGCTGGCGCCGGTCGACAAGATCGTCGGTCCCGGGAATGCCTGGGTCGCGGAGGCCAAGCGGCAGGTGTTCGGCCGGGTTGGCATCGACACGATTGCCGGGCCTTCGGAAATTCTGATCATCGCCGATGCCACCGCCAATCCGGACTGGATCGCGGCGGACCTCCTCAGCCAGGCGGAGCACGATCCCTCCAGCCAGTCGATCCTCATCACTGTGGATGAGGCTGTGGGCAAGGCTGTGGAAAAGGCTGTGGAAAGCCAGTTGAAGACATTGCCGACCGGCGAGCGGGCGCGGGAGTCCTGGACGGCGAATGGCGCGATCATCCTTGTACGGGACCGTTTGCAGGCGGCCGATGTCGCGAACCGCATCGCGGCCGAGCATCTCGAGCTTTGCGTGGACGATCCGGACGGCTTGCTGCCGCTGATCCGCCATGCCGGCGCAGTGTTCCTCGGCCACCATACGCCGGAAGCGCTGGGCGATTATGTGACGGGTTCCAATCACGTCCTGCCGACGAGCCGCGCGGCGCGGTTTTCGTCCGGGCTCGGACTGCATGATTTCCTCAAGCGCATGAGCGTACAGCGCGCCGGCCCGCAGGGGCTGGAAGTGCTCGCGCCTGCCGCCCTGCGCCTTGCCGAAGCCGAACGCCTTCCAGCGCACGCGCGCTCGGTCTCCATCCGCACGAACCGGGGCGGGAGTGATGGGCACTGACCGTCTGATCGCCGTCCATATCGACGACGACACGCTTGGTGCCTCCGGCCCCGACGCGGAGCACGAGCGGCGCGTGGCGATCTTCGACCTGATCGAGGAAAACAGCTTCGCCATCATCGGCCAGGACCGGGGCCCCTATGTGCTCTGGCTCAGCCAGGCCGAGCGCCGTCTGATCTTCGGTATCCGTGACGACGAAGGCGCGGAGGTTCACACCTTCATCCTGTCGCTCGGGCCCTTCCGGGGCGTGATCCGGGATTATTTCATGATCTGCGACAGCTATTACGAAGCCATCCGTACACAGACGCCCCACCAGATCGAGGCGATCGACATGGCGCGGCGCGGCATTCACAATGAAGGCTCGGAACTGCTCAAGGAGCGGCTCGCCGGGAAGATCGACATCGACCAACTGACCGCGCGGCGGCTGTTCACCCTGATCTGCGCGCTGCATGCCGGGCAGGGCCGGGCGCCGGGAACATGACAGGCGCGGGCGCGATGACACTTGCGTTCCTGCTGGCTGCGAGCTTCGCGGTGGTGACAGCCTGCGAAGGGCGTAATCCGTCGCCCGTGCTCGAAGCCCCGCCGCGGGACGCAGGGGTCCCGGATGCTGCACCTGTGGAAGCGCCGCCTGTCCGCGTGCCGGCTGTGGACGGTCTGGAACTTTTCGACAGCGAGACGGGGATTTCCGTGCTGGATGTCGGGCCGCAGGATGACCTGACGGGCCTCGCGCCGCCGAAGTTCGCGCTGCACTGCGATGCGGCAGCGAAGACGCTCGAAGTGGTCGCCCCGGCA
>JBGTKE010000296.1:0-6168 GCA_041744775.1 Hyphomonas sp.
AGAGATCGAGCAGCGGCAGGATGTCCGGCAGGCCCGCCGGGGGGGCGATGCCGCGCTCGCGGGCGAGACGGTTGAGGGCGGCGACGAAGACGAAGACCACGCCGGCGGCCGCGAGGTGGCCCTGCCCTGAATTGCAGTCGGGCCGGTTCGGGTTCACGAGGGCGGCGGTGTGCGGGACGGCGCCGGACATAAGGTGGTGATCGATCACCACAATGGGCAGGTCGATGGCCACCGCCTCATCGAGCGCGCGGATGGCGGCCGCGCCGCAATCGACGGTGATGACGAGTTCGGCACCCTGCGCCTTGAGATACCGGAAGGCTTCCGGTGAGGGGCCATACCCCTCTTCCAGACGGTCCGGCACGTAGAGACCGAGGTCGCGGCCCCAGGCGCGGAAATAGCGGGCGAGAATGGCGGAGGATGTGCCGCCGTCGACGTCATAGTCGGCGAAGACGACGACCTTGCGGCCATCCAGGATGGCATCGAGAATGACACCGGCAGCCTTATCCATGTCGGCAAAGCTGCTCGGGTCCGGGAAGAACTCTCTGAGCGTCGGCGCCAGGTATCCGGGCGCATCCGCCGCCTCGACCCCGCGTGCGGCGAGGAGACGGGCCAACAGGTCCGATCCGCCGACGGCCGGGAGCAAGGCCTGCACACGGCGCGGGTCGGCCTGATGCACCCGCCAGCGGCGGCCGCCTGCTGACAGGGCCTCGGTTTGCGGCGCATCCGGCAGGGGCTTTTGGGCAGGCTTCGTCATTTGCGGGGCCATTTCGAATCAGCGCCAAGCTTAGACCTCCCGGGGCCCAAACAGAATGACCTTGCCGCATCGAACGCGCGCAGACTGGCGCAAGGCGGCCGAAGCCCTTATTGGCTGGCGCAAAGCAACGGAGTCGCCCCTCATGATCCCTCGGTATACGCGTCCGGAAATGGCAGCGATTTGGACCCCGGAGAGCCGGTTCGGAATCTGGCTGGAAATCGAAACCCTCGCCGCCGAAGCGATGGAAGAGATGGGGACGATCCCGAAGGGTGTGTCGGAGGCCGTACGCGAGCGGGCGGCGTTCGACGTCGACCGGATCGACGAGATCGAGCGCGAAGTGAAGCATGACGTCATCGCGTTCCTGACGAACGTGGCAGAACATGTGGGCGATGAGGCGCGCTTCCTGCACCTCGGCATGACGTCGTCGGATGTGCTCGACACCTGCCTCAACGTGCAGCTGGTGCGGGCGGCGGACCTTATGCTGGGCGGGATCGACCGGGTGCTGGCGGCGCTGAAGAAGCGCGCCTATGAGTTCAAGCATACGCCGACCATCGGGCGCAGCCACGGCATCCATGCGGAGCCGACCACGTTCGGCGTGAAGCTGGCCGGTTTCCATGCCGAGTTCCAGCGCGCGCGGCAGCGCCTGCTGATCGCGCGCGAGGAAGTGGCGACCTGCGCGATTTCCGGCGCTGTGGGCACGTTTGCCAACATCGATCCCCGCGTCGAAGCGCATGTCGCCGCCAAGCTGGGCCTGCGGATCGAACCTGTCTCGACACAGGTCATTCCGCGCGACCGGCATGCGATGTATTTTGCGGTGCTGGGCGTGATCGCTTCGTCGGTCGAGCGGCTGGCGACGGAGATCCGGCATCTTCAGCGTACGGAGGTTCTGGAGGCGGAGGAGTATTTCTCTGCCGGGCAGAAGGGCTCGTCCGCTATGCCGCACAAGCGCAATCCGGTGCTGACGGAAAACCTGACTGGCCTTGCCCGCCTCGTGCGGTCGGCTGTTACGCCCGCGCTCGAAAACGTCGCGCTGTGGCATGAGCGCGATATCTCGCATTCCTCCGTCGAGCGCGGCATCGGGCCGGATGCCACGATCCATCTTGATTTCGCGCTGCATCGCCTGGGTGGCGTGGTCGAGAATCTCGTTGTCTATCCGGAGAACATGCTGCGCACGATCAACAGCATGGGCGGGCTACACAATTCGCAGCGCATCCTGCTGGCGCTGGTCGAGAAGGGCTTCAGCCGCGAGGATGCCTACCGCCTCGTCCAGCGCAATGCCATGCGGACCTGGAAGAAGGAAGGCGACCTGGACGATCTGCTGAAGGCGGACGCGGAGATCACCGCGAAGCTCAAGCCGGCTGAAATCGAGGCGCTGTTTGATCTGGAGTACCACTTCAAGCACGCAGACACGATCTTCGAGCGCGTGTTCGGCGCCGCCTGACGGTGAGTTGTTGACGTGAGGGTCCTGCACGCCATGATGGCGGCAGCGAACGCAGTCTTTGGGACAATATGGGGCTTTCAATGAAACGAATTCTTTTCGCGCTTCTCGCGATGCTGCTGGCCGGATGCACACCGGCGGCGACGACGGCTCCGGGCGAAACCCCTGCCGCTGAAGCGCCTGCCCTGTCTCCGGCCGAGACGCTGCATCAGAGCCTGATGGTGCTCGACAGCCACCTCGACACGCCCGCCTATTTCCATACGGCGGAGTATACGTTTTCCAGGCGCGGAAATTTCGACACCGACGGGACGCATGTCGACCTGCCGCGCATGAACGAGGGCGGGCTTGATGGCGGCTTCTGGGTGATCTTCACCCCTCAGGGACCTCTCACTGCGGCGTCCTACGCGTCTGCGCGTACGGCCGCCCTGATGCGCCAGGTCGCGATCCGCGAACTGGCCGCCAGGTATTCCGGCGATGTCGAGCTGGCGTTTACCGCTGGAGACGCCGAGCGCATCTTCGCGGACGGCAAGAAGATCGTTTTCCAGAGCATGGAGAATTCGTATCCGCTCGGCGAGGACGTGTCGCTACTCGAGACGTTCTATGTGGGCGGCCTGCGGATGATCGCGCCGGTTCACTTCCGCAACAATCAGTATGCGGACAGCGCGACGGACGTAGCGGAAGTTTTCGGCGGCTTGAGTCCGCTGGGCGAAGAGCTGGTTCGCGAAGCCAATCGCCTCGGCCTCATTCTCGATGGTTCGCACGCTTCGGACGGCACTGTGCGCGACATGATGGCCCTGTCGACGACGCCGGTGATCCTGTCGCACTCGGGACCGAAAGGCGTTTACGACCACCCGCGCAACCTTCCCGACGAGCTGCTGAAGGCGATCGCCGATGACGGCGGCGTGATCCAGGTCAATGCCTATGGCGGCTACCTCGAGCCGCTGGTTGCTTCGCCCGAGCGGTTGGAGGCCATCGCGGAAATCGAACAGAAATTCGGGGCCGACACATCCACCATGCCGCCGGACGTGCTCGCCGAATTCCGCGCGGCGCGAAAGGAAATGGACAAGGCGTTCCCGCCGCCGCGCTCGACCTATGAGAAGTTCATGGAGCATCTGCTCTACACGCTTGAGCTTGTCGGACCGGATCATGTCGGCATCGGCGCCGACTGGGATGGCGGCGGCGGCGTGGACGGGATGAAGGACATCACCGACCTCCCGAAAGTGACCGCCGACCTGCTTGCAGCGGGCTATTCGGAGGAGGACCTTGCCAAGATCTGGGGCGGGAACATGTTGCGCCTGATGCGCGAGGTCGAAGCGGCGAAGACGGCTTCGGTGTCCTCGCCTGCGATCCTGAACTGACCGCGATGGAATGGCTGACCGCAACACCGCCGGTGCTGGCCCTGCTGGTGGCGGTGCTGACGCGCAATGTCTATTGGGCGCTCGGCGGGGCGATCCTGCTGTCAGAAACGCTGCTCGCCGGCTACAATCCGGCGCTCGGGCTGCTGGGCAGCATCGACCGCGGCGCGGGTGTGTTCGGCGATACCGGGAACACGCGGATTCTGCTGTTTTGCCTGATCATCGGTGCACTGATTGCCTATCTGGAACGCGCGCACGCCTTTGCCGCGATGGTAAGCTGGCTGACGCGTTCCGGAATGGTGAGGGGGCCGAGATCTGCAGGCTTCATCACGGCTCTTTCTGGCGTCATCATCTTTGTCGAGACGAATGTCAGCCTGCTGGCGACCGGTCTTCTCGGGCAGCGATTGTTCGACCGTGTGCAGCTCAGCCGCGCCCGCCTCGCCTATGTGATTGACTCGACCTGCGCGCCGATCAGCGTGCTGATCCTGCTGAATGGCTGGGGTGCGTTCATACTCGGCCTGCTCATGGCCAACGGTGTTGAAGCGCCCTTGCAGGTGATGGTGGCGTCGATCCCGCTGAACCTCTACGCCTTGCTGACGATCGCGCTCGTGTTCTACGTGGTCCTCGCGAACCGGTCTTTCGGCCCCATGCGCGAGTCGGACGCTCGCGCCGTCCTGGCGCCGGGACCTGCCTCGGCTGCGACTGTTGCGGAAGGATCGGTGTGGGCCTTCATCCTGCCGATGGTCATCCTTGTCGGCGGCTCGATCGGCTTCAAGGCCTGGACCGGCGGGGGCAATATCCTCGAAGGGTCGGGATCGCAGTCGATCCTCTGGGCCGTCTGCCTCGCGACCGTTGCAGCCTTCCTGATGCTGGCGCGCCGAGAGGACCAGCGCGGTGAACTCATCTCGGCGGGTTTCAAAGGCATGGGCGACCTCTTGCCCGCCGTTGCCATCATCTTCCTGGCGCTGGCGCTCGGCAACAGCCTGAGAGATCTCGGCACCGGCGCCTTCATCGCCCAGCTTGCCTCGGCGATGCCGTATAGCTGGGCCATTCCCGCTGTCCTGTTCGTCGCTGCCGGCATCACATCCTTCACCACGGGCACGAGCTGGGGCACCTACGGGATCCTGGTTCCGCTCGCGATTCCGCTGGCGGTCGGCGCGGGCGTGCCGCTTCCCCTCGTGCTGGCCGCCGTGATGGGCGGCGGCGTGTTCGGCGATCACTGCTCGCCGATTTCCGACACGACGATCATCGCGTCGCTGGCATCGGGATGTGATCACCTCGAACACGTCCGGACGCAATTGCCCTACGCGCTGCTGGCCGGCGCCGGCGCGCTCGCCTTTTATCTCGTGGCGGGCCTCGTCAGCTGACCGGACGATTGCCGCGCGGGAAGGATTGATCCGGCTGGCGGTGTGACGAAAACTGCCGGGACACAAGGGAGGACCGCGCAGATGACCCGTCCGTATTTCGATCTCACCGGCAAGGTTGCGCTGGTGACCGGCGGCAGCCGCGGGCTTGGCTACCAGATGGTCAAGGCTTTCGCCGAGCACGGCGCCGACATCATCATCGCGAGCCGGAAACTGGACGCGTGTGAAGCGGTGGCCGAGGAAGTGCGCGGGCTGGGCCGGAAGGCCCACGCCCACGCCGCGCATTGCGGGCGATGGGATGACATCGATGCGCTGATCGAGGCGTCCTATGCCCGGTTCGGCAAGGTCGATATCCTCGTCAACAATGCCGGCTCCGGACCGCGCATGGCGAGCCATGAGGTCACCGAGTCGCTGTTTGACAGCGTGCTGAATCTGAACTTCAAAGGCCCCTTCCGCCTCGCCAGCCAGGTGGCCAAGCGCATGGCCGATAGCGAGGGTGGCAGCATCATCAACATCTCGTCCTCGGGTAGCCTTGTGCCCTTGCCGCAGGTTGTCGCGTATGGCTCGGCGAAGGCGGCGCTGAACGCGATGAGCCTGTCGCTGGCGCATGAATATGCGCCGAAGGTTCGTGTGAACACGATCTGCCCGGGACCGTTCTTGACCGACATTTCCAAGGCCTGGCCGGAGGAGATGCGCCAGTCAGCGGACAACGCCCTTGGGCGGCCGGGTTACCCGGAGGAAATCGTGACCGCTGCCCTCTATCTGGCGAGCCCCGCGTCCAGCTTCACGACCGGATCGCTGCTCCGCGTGGATGGCAGCGCGGCCTGATCAGGCCTTCTTGCGTCACTCCGCGGGCACACCGGGACAGTTCCGGAGCATTGAGATGCGTTGGGACAATTCCGCCCTTGCGCGGCGCGCTGTGCGCCGATAATGCTATATTATTACATTACTAGATGAGAGCCTCCCAGATGAAACGCACGCTGCTTCTCACCGCAATTTCCGGTCACCTCCTCGCCGGCCTCGCCATTGCCCAGGAAACCGACACGACACGCCGGGAAGCGCCGGTCATCGTCACGGCGCCCGGTCCCGCGCGCTCCAGCGACGAGCTGATCGGCAATGCCACGGCGCTCGACCGGGCGGACATCATCGGCCGGCTCTCGGGCTCGCTGGGTGACACGCTGTCGGGGGAACCTGGCGTCTCCTCCACCTTCTTCGGCCAGGGCGCGAGCCGGCCCGTGCTGCGCGGGCTCGGCGCCG
>JBGTKE010000297.1:0-3656 GCA_041744775.1 Hyphomonas sp.
TGCGGGGGCAGCTTGTGCTGCCGTCGCTGCAGGCGGGCGAGGCGCGATTTGCCGACATTGCGGGCCGGGCGCTGAGCGACGGGATCGACTATCTCGCCGTGCATTACACCGATACGGCCCGCGCCGCCGCCCAGACGGCGCAGACGGGCACACCGTTCGTGGTGTGGACGGTGCGGACCGAGGCCGATCTGGCGGCGGCGCGGCCTTACAATCCGGCAATCATCTTCGAACATATCGACCCGGCGCGCGCGGCGCCCTAAATTCACCGGCATGGACGCCGCCCTTCCCCGGATCACGGTCATCAGGACGCTCGACGCGGTCGATGCGGCCGCCTGGAACGCGGTCGCGAACCCGCAGGGCCTGGCTTACGATCCGTTCCTAACCTGGCAGTTTCTCGACGCGATGGAGCGGTCCGGTGCGGCGACGCCGCGAACGGGCTGGCGGGGGGCGCATGTGCTGGCGCATGATGCAGGCGGGCGGCTGCGCGGGGCGATGCCGATGTGGTTCAAGAACCATTCGCGCGGCGAGTTCGTATTCGATCAGTCCTGGGCGGAGGCCTGGGAGCGCGCGGGGGGCGCGTACTATCCGAAGCTGCTCTCGGCGGTGCCGTTCACGCCGGTGACCGGGCGGCGGCGGCTGGTGGTGCCGGGGCCGGACGCGGCGCTGTACAAGTCGGCGCTGTTGCAAGGGGCGTTGCAGCTGGTGGCCGAGACCAATGTGTCTTCGTTCCACATCAATTTCATCGAAGCGGAGGAAGCACCGGCGCTGGAGCATGCGGGTATGCTGATCCGCACCGACCAGCAGTTTCACTGGCAGAATGCCGGGTACGGATCATTCGATGATTTTCTTGGCTCGCTCTCGTCAGAGAAGCGCAAGAACCTGCGCAAGGAACGCGCCAGGGCGCAGGCGGGTTTAACCTTCCGGCATATCACCGGCGATGAGATCACCGAGGCGCATCTCGATACGTTCTTCGATTTCTATATGGACACCGGCAGCCGCAAATGGGGCACGCCCTACCTGACGCGAATGAGTTTCTCCTTGCTCCGGGAACGGATGGCGAATGACCTCCTGTTCGTGTTTGCCTATGACGGCGGCGCCGCGATTGCCGGGGCGATGAACCTGATCGGGTCCGAGACGCTGTATGGCCGGTACTGGGGCTGCACCGATCCGCGCCCGATGCTGCATTTCGAGACGTGCTACTACCAGGCGATAGACTTCGCCATCGCGCGCGGGTTGAAGACCGTCGAGGCCGGCGCGCAGGGCGGCCACAAGCTGGCGCGCGGCTACGCGCCGGTACTGACGCATTCGGCGCACTGGATTGCCCATGCGGGATTTCGCGCCGCCATCGCCGACTATCTGGAGCGTGAGCGCGCGGCCGTGGACGCCGATTTCGACTACCTTCAAGAACGGACGCCATTCAGGAAAGATACATGACCCTTCACGCCCCTTACGATTCCGCAAATATCTTCGGCAAGATCCTGCGCGGCGAGATGCCGGCCGTGAAGGTTTTCGAGGACGATGTCGCGCTCGCTTTCATGGATGTGTTCCCGCAGGGCGACGGCCATACGCTGGTCATTCCGAAACAAGTTGAGGCGCGCAATTTTCTCGATCTGCCCGAGGAAGCGCTCGGTGACTATATGCTCCGCGTGCAGAAGGTGGCGCGCGCGGTGGAGGCGAGCCTGAAGCCGGACGGGCTGCGCATCTTCCAGTTCAATGGAACGCCAGCCGGGCAGACCGTGTTTCACCTGCACTTCCACATCCTTCCCGTTTGGGAGGGCGTGAAGATCGGCGGCCATGGAAGCGGCGGGATTAAGAGCGCGGCGGAACTGGAGCCGGTGGCGGCGCGGATACGGGCGGGGTTTAAAACCCTTTCTGCTACCTAGCGGTTTGCCTCAAGCCCCTCATCCCCAACCCCTTCTCCCCAAGGGAGAAGGGGCTTTATAGACCCAGCTTGGCTTTCAGGATGTCGTTGACGGCCTGGGGGTTGGCCTTGCCGCCGGAGGCTTTCATGACCTGGCCGACGAACCAGCCGAGGGTCTGGGGCTTGTCTTTTACCTTGGCGACCTGGTCCGGGTTGGCGGCGATGATCTCGTCGACGACCTTTTCGATGGCGCCGGTGTCCGTGACTTGTTTGAGGCCGTGTTTCTCGACGATGGCAGACGCTTCGCCTTCGCCCGCGATCATCCGGGCAAAGACATCTTTCGCGATTTTGCCGCTGATCGTGTTGTCGGAGATCAGCGCGACGAGGCCGCCGAGCGCTGATGCCGAGACCGGGCTCTGCGAAAGCTCAAGGCCTTCCTTGTTGAGATAGCCGAAGAGTTCCTGCGTGACCCAGTTGGCGGCGAGCTTGGCGTCGCGGCCCTTGGCGACTGCCTCGAAGAAGAGGGCCTTGTCGGCGTCGGATGTCAGCACGCCCGCGTCATAGCGCGAGAGGCCGTAGTCCTTCTCGAAGCGGGCGCGCTTCTGGTCAGGGAGTTCCGGGAGCGATTTGCGAATTTCCTCGATCCAGGCCTGCTCGAGTTCGAGCGGCAACAGGTCCGGGTCCGGGAAATAGCGGTAGTCGTGCGCGTCTTCCTTCGAGCGCATGGAGCGGGTTTCGCCCTTCAGAGGATCGTAGAGGCGGGTTTCCTGATCGACTGCGCCGCCGCCTTCGAGGATCTCGATTTGGCGGCGGGCCTCGTACTCGATGGCCTGCTGGATGAAGCGGTAGGAGTTCATGTTCTTCAGTTCGCAGCGCGTGCCGAGATGGCTGAAGTCTCCGGTCTCGCGGAACTTCTCGTACTGGCCGGGCTTGCAGACGGAGACGTTGACGTCGGCGCGCAGGTTACCCTTTTCCATGTCGCCGTCGCAGGTGCCAAGGGCAATGACGATGGCGCGGAGTTTCTTGACATAGGCGGCCGCCTCGGCGGGCGAACGCACGTCGGGCTTGGAGACGATTTCCATCAAGGCGACGCCGGAGCGGTTGAGGTCAACGTAGGTAGCGTTGGGGTCCATGTCGTGGATCGACTTGCCGGCGTCCTGTTCAAGGTGCAGGCGCTCGATCCGGCAGGAGAAGGAATAGCCTTCCTTGCCGGGCACTTCGACGTCCACCTCGATCTCGCCTTCGCCGACGATCGGGTGGGCGAACTGGCTGATCTGGTAGCCTTGTGGGAGGTCCGGGTAGAAATAGTTTTTCCGGTCGAAGCGGCTGTAGGTGTTGATCTGCGCTTTCAGGCCGAGGCCGGTGCGGATCGCCTGTTCGACGCAGAACTTGTTGATGACCGGGAGCATGCCGGGCATGGCGGCGTCGACGAGGGAGACGTTGCAGTTGGGGTCCGAGCCGAAGGCCGTGGAGGCGCCGGAGAACAGCTTCGCATTGGAGGCGACCTGGGCGTGGATTTCGAGGCCCATGACGACTTCCCAGTCGCCGGTGTCGCCTTTGATGCGGAATGGGGGGCGTTCGGTCATCGCTTCCTCAGGAGTTCGGATGGGTTGGCGCCCTTCTAAGGGCAGTGGCGCCATTGAGGCAAGAACGCAGAGAAGGTCCCAGCTCAGCGGCCGCTGCGCGGCCTTGGCGGGGGATGACAGCGCGCGGAGGTCAGTCCAGCTTGCCTTCTTCGCGGGCCTTGCGGACGCGTTCGCGCCGGGCGGCCATCTTTTCCTTGACGCTGGCGGAC
>JBGTKE010000298.1:0-2520 GCA_041744775.1 Hyphomonas sp.
GTCAAGGGCCGCAAGCTGCAGGTCGCCCGCGAGGCCGCCGGTGTCGCCCGTGTCACTTTCGCGGAACTTTGCGCCCGCCCGCTCGGCGCCATCGACTACCTGACCATCGCCGCCACCTTTCACACGGTGATCCTCGAAGGCATCCCCCTCCTCACCCGGGACCGGCGCAACGAAGCCGCCCGCTTCGTCAGCCTGATCGACGCCCTCTACGAGGCGCGCGTCAAGCTGGTCGCCAGCGCCGCCGCCGAGCCGGACCGGCTGTATACCGAGGGCGACGGCGCCTTCGAATTCCAGCGCACAGCCAGCCGTCTTTTCGAGATGCGCTCGACTTCCTACATGGCCGAGGAGAGGCGCAGCCTCCCCGAAAGCTGACCGGCCCCAAAATAGCGGCGCCGGAGCCTCTTCCACACCCTCGCCGCAATTCCTATTTATGCTCAGACGCAATGAATGTATTGCGCCTCTCCGGCGGCGACGTTGCTGCCAGGCAGGACTAAGGTGCCGGGGAAGTTCCAGAAGAAGAGGTGGGCCGCCGGTTTCGGGACCCGCCCTCACAAGGAGGACGAGACATGGCGAATACGCCGACCAAAGCGGGCTCCGTCGCCCTCAGTCCCGAACAGGGACTGAGCCGTTACCTGAGCGAAATCCGCAAGTTCCCGATGCTCGAGAAAAACGAGGAATTCATGCTCGCCCGCCAATGGCGTGACCATGAAGACACCGAGGCCGCCGAACGGATGGTCACCTCGCACCTGCGCCTCGTGGCGAAGATTGCGATGGGCTATCGCGGCTACGGCCTGCCGATGGCCGAAGTTATCTCCGAGGGCAATGTCGGCCTGATGCAGGCCGTCAAGAAATTTGACCCCGAAAAGGGCTTCCGCCTCGCCACCTATGCGATGTGGTGGATCCGCGCCGCGATCCAGGAATACATCCTGCGCAGCTGGAGCCTCGTGAAGCTCGGCACCACGGCCGCGCAGAAGAAACTGTTCTTCAACCTGCGCCGCCTCAAGGGCGAGATGCGGGCGCTCGACGAGGGCGACCTTCGCCCCGAACAGGCCCAGCTGATTGCCGAGAAGCTCAACGTCACCGAAGCCGAAGTCTATTCGATGAACGGCCGGATGTCCGGCTCCGACGCCTCGCTCAATGTGCCGATGGGCGCCGACGGCGATATGGAATGGCAGGACTGGCTGGCCGATGACGAGCCCGGCACGGCCGAAACCTTCGCCAACCGCCAGGAACTCGACAGCCGGATGGAACTGCTGACGCGCTCGATGGAGGACCTCTCCGAGCGCGAGCGCCATATCCTGACCGAGCGGCGCCTGATCGACGAGCCCAAGACGCTGGAAGAATTGTCGGACCAGTACGGCGTCAGCCGCGAACGTATCCGGCAGATCGAAGTGCGCGCCTTCGAGAAGCTTCAGAAGACGATGAAGCGCCTCGCCAAGGAACAGGGACTGCCGGTCGGGGACTGACAAGGAACCCGGGAGCCGCCCCTGCGTTTAATTTCGCAGGAACGGAGGCCCTGGCCATGTTACCCAAACTCGCCGCATTGCTGATCGCAACCGCCACCGCCGGCGCCGGACCGGTCGCATTTGCCGATCCGCCTGCTTATTCAGGCGGCCAGACGCACCCGGTTGCCTTGACGAGGTCAGAGGGCCCGGCATCCCGTCCCACCCGGGAAATCTGGGGCAAGGGTCAGGTTCTGCCTGCGGAATACCGGCGGGCCTCCTTGTCGCACTGGGACCGTTACAGCCTGCCGCCCGCGCCCGATGGCTGCGAATGGGTGTCGGTTGGCCAGGACGCGTACATCGTGGAGATCTCCAGCGGCGAGATTACCGGGGCGTTTATCGGTGTCCTGACAGACTGATACCGGCGCCATTGAAGCTCCAGGCGGAAGCGGGCATGGCTAGAGCCATGCCTGTTATTCATGTCGCCGATGCCCGGGACCCGAGGCTTGCCAGCTACGTCTCCATCCGGGAGCGCGACCTGACGAACGGTCATGGCGCGCAGTTCATCGCCGAAGGCCGGGTGACACTGGAAACGCTGCTGACGCGCGGGCGTTTCGAGGTAGAGAGCCTGTTCCTCTGCGAGACCCGCCTGGAACCCCTGTCGGGGCTTCTGAAACACGTGCCGGACACTGTGCCGGTCTATGTCGCCGCTCAGGGCGTCATGGACGAGGTGGCCGGGTTTTCGGTACACCGGGGCGTACTTGCTTGCGGCATCAAAGGCGCGCCGCGCGCCGCCCGGGATATTCTGCCTGCGGACGGTCCGTCCACCCTCCTTCTCCTCGCCGGTCTTTCCAATCACGACAATACCGGTGCCTGCTTCCGCAACGCGGCGGCTTTCGGCGCAGGCGCCGTGTTGCTGGATGAAGGCTCTTGCGATCCGTTCTACCGCAAGGCCATCCGCGTGTCCTCCGGCACCGCGCTCTGGTTGCCCTTTGCCCAGGGCGGCACCGGCGCGTCGCTGATCGAGGCGGCGGAGGCGACCGGCCACGAAGTCTGGGCCCTGACCCCGCGCGCGGAC
>JBGTKE010000299.1:0-1513 GCA_041744775.1 Hyphomonas sp.
AGCACCATGTACCCGCCATACGAACCGCCATGCACGACCACCTTCGAGGCATCGAGGTCCGGCTGCGCGCCGATCCAGTCGAGCAGCGCGCCGATATCCTCGACCGACTTCTTGCGGTTGAGGCCGTTGTCCAGCGACACATAAGTCTTTCCGTACCCGGACGAACCCCGCACGTTCGGCACGATCACCGCGATGCCCAGCTCCTTCGCCCAGTACTGGTAGGCCGAGGAGAAGCCCGGCCGCGCCTGGCTTTCCGGGCCGCCATGGATCGAGATGATCACCGGGTGCGGGCCGGCGCCTTCCGGCCGGTAGATGAAGGCCGGAATGTCCATGCCGTCCGCATTCGGATAATCGAACATCGCCGGCGTGACGAAGCCTTCCGGATTGAGCCCGCCGGTCTCCGCTTCGGTCCAGCGGCTCAGGTTCAGTGTCGCGATGTCGAACGACCAGGCATCCGCCGGGCTGGTCGCGCCGTTGAACGTGAATCCGATCTGGTTGCCGCTCGGCGAAAAGGTCAGCCCGCTGGCGATGCCGACCGGCAGCGTCGGGCCGGGGCGCACCTGTCCGCTCGCCACATCGGCCAGCCGGATCGAGCCGAGCCCGCCTTCGTTCAGCGTGAAGGCGACCGTCGTCTCGTCCGGCGACAGCGTCCAGTCGGACACATCCCAGTCGATATCGGCGGTAAAGTTGGTCACCGTGCCATCTGCCGCGATCCGTACCAGGTTGCGGAACTCGCTATCCTTGTCAGTGGCGGTCAGCACCGAGCCGTCCGTCAGCAGCGCCGCGCCGGAATAGGCGACGTCATCGCCGGGATTGATCTCGGTCAGCATACCGGTCGCCACGTCGAGGCTGTAGAGATGGCTCTTGGCCACCGAGATATAGCGCTGCAGCAGCAGCGTCTTGCCATCGGCAGACCAGTCGACCGGTCCGATCGCGCCTTCGCCCTCATGAACGACGCGCAGGCTCGCCGGGTCGGCCGGGTCGGCGATGAGGATGTCATTGTTCGGGTCGCCGGCGCCGGTCCTCGCCCAGGCCACCACGCTGCCGTCATCGGACCACAGCGCGCTGCCATTGCGCGAGCCCGGCTCGGAATATTGGGTGATCTCGCCGCTGACCAGATCGAAGCGGTAGGACTGGTAATACTCGTCGCCGCCGCGGTCCTTGCCGAACAGGAAGGCGCCGCCTTTCGGGCTGACATCGGCGCCGCCGACCGCGTCGGTATAGAAGGTCAGCTGCCGGCGCGCGCCGCCGGGAAAGCGCACTTCGTGGATCTGGCTGACATCGGCAAACCGCGTCGAGATCAGGATGCCGCCTTCGCCGGTCCAGTCCTGGAAGCTGTGTCCGCGCACGTTCTCGTAGCGCGTCAGGCGTTCCTTCAGCGCGGCTGGCGCCTCCGGCACGCCCTCGAGCACGAGGGAACCCTTGGTGAGTCGCGCGGAGGGCGCCGCCGCTTCGGTCAGCGCCGCATCCGGCGCCGCGCCGGTCTGCGCGCAGCTGGCGAGCGCGATCGCCG
>JBGTKE010000300.1:0-5476 GCA_041744775.1 Hyphomonas sp.
CCTGCGTAAGGCGATCGCGGTGTAGCAACCCATGGCGTTAAGAAGCTAGCGCCGGCGCCACAATCGCCGTCCCCGAAAACCCGAACATGTCCAGCGCGCCAACGGGCTACTCGCCGCCGCCATCGAGGCCGGTAACTTCGCGGCAGAAGCCGCGAAAATCGGCGAAGCACTTTGGAAAGGCACACTTGAAGGCGCTGCCGGCAACGCCTCGGACATAAATGCCCGACTCGCCGCCGGCAGCGCGCACCGCGACGAACTCGGCCATTATCTCGGCGCCACGTTCCACTATGGCGGCGAATGGTACTGGGGCGTCGACCGGCTGCACTATCTCGAAGCCCGCCTGACCGAACTCGGCGCGCGAAAGCCCGATACCGGCAGTGCCCTGATCTTCCCGCCGCCCGCATCGCCCACCGGCAGCCCGCGCCCCGCCGCGCCGATCGAGCTGCACTACTACCTCTCCTTCAGAAGTCCGTACACGTACATCGCCGCCGCCCGCGCCAAGGCGCTCGCCGATGCTTACGGCGCCGAACTCAAGCTGCGCTATGTCCTGCCGATGGTCATGCGCGGCCTGCCGGTGCCGCGCATGAAAAGCCGCTACATCACTTTCGATACCGCCCGCGAGGCTCGCCGCCACGGCGTGCCCTTCGGCAAGATCGCCGATCCCGTAGGCAAGCCGGTCGAGCGCGGCTATTCGATCCTTCCCTGGGCGCAGGCGCAGGGCAGGGGCTATGAGTTCTGCCAAGCCTTCCTCGCCGGCGTCTGGTCGCAAGGTGTCGATGCCGGCAGCGATGCCGGCCTGCGCCAGATCGTCGAAGCCGCCGGCCTTGACTGGACCATCGCCCGCCAGCAGCTGGACACCGACTCCTGGCGCGCCGAAGCGGAAGTCAACCGCGCAGAGATGATGGTCCTCGGGGTCTGGGGCGTACCCAGCTTCCGCGTCGGCGACGTGATCACCTGGGGCCAGGACCGGCTCTGGGTCATCGAGGAAGAATTGAAACGACAGGCCGGACAGTCCGCCTGAGGAGGAATTGACATGCAGGTTCAGAACGAAGTTTTCCCCACCGATCCCGCGCGTTTCTCCGCGATGATGGAGAAGGGCCCCGACGGCCCGATCTTCATGGTCAACCTGCTGAAATTCAAGGACAGGGCCGAGTATGACGATGGCCGCCCCTGCGACCTGTCCGGCCGTGAGGCCTACATGATCTACGGCCGCGCCGTGACGGAACTACTGCCGAAATTCGGCGGACGGGGCATCTTTGCAGGCGACGTCACCTTTCTCGCCCTCGGCCAGGTCGAGGAACTCTGGGACGAAGTGGCCATCGCGATGTATCCCGACCGCGCCTCGATGGTGCGCATGTCGCTCTCCGAGGCGTGGCGCGAGATCGCCGTCCACCGCTCGGCGGGCCTCAAGGGACAACTCAACATCGAGACCGTCTTGCCGAAAACCGGCACGGCCTCGCCCTTCCTCGAGATGATGCTGAAAGCCGGGGGCTGATCCGATGGGCATCATTCGCTGGATTCTCCTGATTGTCGCCGGCGCGGCCGCCGCCCTTTTCGCAGGCAGCCATCTCTTCCGTGTGCAGATATCGGAAGCGATGTTCGAGCGCGCCGTGAAGCAGAACATTGGCCGCAACAGCGCTGCGGCGCTCGGCGATGGTCTCCACGTCTATGTCTGCGGCGCCGGCTCTCCGTTCCCGGACCCGATGCGCGGCGGGCCCTGCCTTGCCATCGCCGCGGGCGAGCAGCACATCCTCATCGATACCGGCTCCGGCGGCGTGCGCACGCTCACCCGCATGGGCTATCCCGTCGGCGAGATAGACGCCGTCTTCCTCACCCATCTGCACTCGGATCATATGGACGGCCTCGGCGAACTGCTGATGCAGGCCTGGGTCAATGGCGGCCGGGATGTGCCCATGCCGGTCCACGGCCCCACCGGCGTCGAGGAAGTCGTCGGCGGTTTCAACGCCGCCTACCGTATCGACAGCACATACCGCACCGGCCATCACGGCGCCGAAATCGCCAACCCCGAAGGCCGCGGCGGCGCGCCGATCCCGATCACAATGCCTGCCGGCCCCGGCGGCCAGTCTGTTGTCTACGACGCAGGGGGTCTGAAAATCACCGCCTTCAAAGTCAGCCACGCCCCGGTCGAACCGGCCTTTGGCTACCGCATCGACTACAAAGAACGCTCCGTCGCGATCAGCGGCGACACGATCTACGACGCCAACCTCGTCGCTGTTTCCACAGGCGCGGATCTCCTGTTCCACGATGCGCTGAACCCCGAAATGGTTCTCCGCATGCGCGAAGCCCTGACTGAAGCAGGCCGGGACGACCTCGCGAAGGTCCTCAGCGACATTCTCGATTACCATGCCACGCCCGCCGACGCCGCCCGTGCTGCCCAGGACGCCGGCGCCGGCCACCTCGTCCTTTACCATACCGTCCCCCCGCTGCCCTCACGTGCGCTCAACGCCTTGTTTATGAGAGACACTCAGGTTTTATTTGACGGCCCCGTGGAGGTCGCCGAAGATGGCCTCATATACTCGCTACCGGCGGGCAGCCGGTCGATCAAAGTCACGAAAGCGTTCTGAATGACCGACCCGAAAATCATCCCGCTCGACCGCGCGGCCAAGTCCGACACTTCCGACGGCCGCCGCCAGCGCAGCGAACGCAGCCGTGCGCAGATCATCGAGGCGATGTTCAGCCTTATCCGCGAAGGCGAGATGAGCCCCAGCGCCGCCCGCGTCGCCGAACGCGCCGAAGTCGGCCTGCGCACGGTGTTCCGCCATTTCGAGGACATGGACAGCCTGTATGTCGAGATGGCCGAGCGGATTTCCGCGGAAGTCATGCCGAGAATCCTCGCGCCGTTCGAAGCGCGCGACTGGCGCGGGCGCTTTTTCGAGCATATCGCCCGGCGTATCGAGATCTATGAATTCATCCTGCCCGTGCGCGTTTCGGCAAATCTCCGCCGTTTCCAGTCGCGCTTCCTGATGGAGGAATACCGGCGTAACCTTCTGATTGAGCGCTCCAGCCTCAAGGCCTTGCTGCCCGAAGCTTTCAACAACGATCCCGTTCTCTTTGCCGCCATCGAAACCTCCGCCAGTTTCCAGACATGGCGGCGCCTGCGTCAGGATACGGACCTGTCGCCCGAAGAGGCCGGCGCCGTCTTCCACCTGATGCTGGAACGCCTCCTCGCCGAATGACCCGGGGCGCGACGCTGTTCGCTGCGGCCCTGCTCGCCGCGTGCGGGAACCCAGAGCCAGAAGATCGTCCGCAGCCGGACATATTAGTCCCGGATTGCGGTCTGGATGAGAGCGACATCGGCCAGTTCGTCACTTTGCCAGCGGGCCAGTTCCGCAAGGGCGCCTATGCCGTCTATCCCGAAGAAGCGCCCGAGATGATCCTGCATGTCGCCCGCTTCGAGATGCTTGCGCATGAAGTCACGAATGCCGAATTTGCCCGTTTCACTGAGGCGACAGGTTACGTCACGACCGCCGAGCGCAGCGCCGCAAAAGGCGGCCCCGGCGCAGGCTCCGCCGTGTTCCGCATGCCAGCCGAACGTAGCGCGCCCACCGATACCTGGCAATTGGTTCCCGGCGCCAACTGGCGCGCCCCGGAAGGTCCGGGTTCGGACATTTCCGGCCGCGACCACCATCCCGTTGTCCATGTTTCGCTCGCGGATGCCGAGGCCTACGCTGCCTGGGCCGGCGCCCGCCTGCCGACCGAGGAAGAATGGGAATACGCTGCCGCCATCGGCCTGCCGGATCCGGCCGACCCACAGTCCGGCGCCTATGATGCCTCCGGAGCGCCGTTGGCCAACACCTGGCAAGGCATCTTTCCGTTGATGGACGACAGCGCTGACGGTTTCGCCGGCCGGGCCCCCGCTGGCTGCTTCGCGCCCAGCGAAATCGGCCTCTACGACATGATCGGCAATGTCTGGGAATGGACCGCCACGCCCTATCAGGCGGGCGCGAACACCATCAAGGGCGGCTCCTATCTGTGTGCGGACAATTTCTGCCGTCGCTACCGTCCTGCCGCGCGCCAGCCGCAGGAGTCAGATTTCTCCTCAAGCCATATCGGCTTCCGCATTGTCCGGGACGTTGCCGAAGGCGGTTAGTTCGGCCACCAGACGATCTCGTCCCCGGCCGTCACAACTTCCGCGCCCGTCTTGTCGACCGCCACCGGAATGTCCGTGGTCGACGCATACAGCGGCCCGCGCGCGCCTTCGTGGTGACGGTCGAGCAGGGCCTGCAGTTCGGCCAGCTTTCCCGGCTCAGCCCCGGCAAGATTTGTCGACTCGGCCGGATCATTGCCGAGGTCAAACAGCCAGTTCTTGCCCTGTTTGCCGTCGACCTGCAGTTTCCAGTTGCCTGCGCGCACGACACGGTAATAGCCGCTCTGCCAGAACAGCGCATCATCGGGCCGCGCGAGCCCGCCGGCTCCCTCCGCCAACGGAAGAAGGCTACGGCCGTCAATCTCCACCCCCGCCGGCAGGTCCGCGCCCGCCGCATCCGCCAGTGTCGGCGTCAGGTCGATATGCGCCACGGGCGTGTCGATCACCGTGCCCGCCGGGATGCGCGCCGGCCAGCTGACGAACATCGGTACACGGATGCCGCCCTCGAACAGGGTCAGCTTCCAGCCCCGATAGGGATCGTTGATGCCCGGCAGGTCGATATATCCCGGCCCACCATTGTCGCTGGAAAACACGATGATGGTGTTCTCGGCGAGGCCCTCTTCTTCGAGCTTTTCCACGATCTGGCCCACGCTCCGGTCGAGCGCGCGCAACATCGCCGCATAGACACGCAGCCGGTGCGATCCGATGTCCCCGACCGCGTCATAGTCTGCCTTCGTGGCCTGCAGCGGCGTGTGCATGCCCCAGTGCGCGAGGTAGAGAAAGAAAGGCTGGTTCCTGTTCGTTTCGATCACCTTGAGCGATTCTTCAGTCCAGTAATCGGCGAGGTATCCGCCGGGCGTAAACGGCTCGCCGCCATTGTACGAGGTCGAGAAATCGCCCCGGGCCCACAGGAACTTGTCGATCGGATCGGTGTCCACCTTGGCATTCACCACGTCCGGGTCATCCGCCGGCAGATGAAGCAAGCCCTCCATCAGCAGGCTCTCGTCAAAGCCCTGCGCATTCGGATGGAATTCCCCTCTATTGCCGAGGTGCCATTTGCCGATATGCACGGTGTGATAGCCCTTGTCCTTCAGCATTTCCGCGATGGTCACTTCCGAGCCGGGCAGGCCCTGGTCCAGGAAATCCGGCAACGCCTCGGCGACCTTGCGGTCATAGTCCACCTTCGGGCGTCCGCGCGTGTCGGCATTGGCAAACATCGAGACGATCCGGCCCATGCCGTTCGGCGTCGGTGTGAATTCGAATCCGGTGCGCGTCGGATAGCGCCCAGTCAGCAGCATCGCGCGCGAGGGCGCGCAGGTGCCGGTGCCGGAATAGGCGGTGGTGAAATTCGCGCCGCGCGCGGCGAGG
>JBGTKE010000301.1:0-2911 GCA_041744775.1 Hyphomonas sp.
ATCCCGTCCGGCATGGCTGAGGAGAGGCGCAGCAGCGGCTGGACTTCGGTTTTGAAGAAGCCGTTCAGGCGGGCCTTGTCGATCTGGTAGGGGATGATCGGCAGGCCGGCGGCTTTGGCCGTTTCGACGTCCTGGCGGACGGTTTTGGAGCGCACCGCAGCGGCCGAAACCAGCACAATGACGGCCAGCGCAGACGTAATGGCGGCGTCTGCTTCGGCCCTGTCAGGCTGGCCGACAAGGTAGCGATCTGCAATGGCGGCAACACGAAGCGCCTCGTGCAATTGCAGCAAGGCATCGGGATCGGCCCCGGAATGGCTGATATAGACATGCGGCATGGCGCAGCGGACCCCGTCTTGAACCCTTGATTCCCCGAAGCCTTTTAGCCTCCGGGACCCCGAATCATCCACCTCTGTGCTGTGAAATTATGGTGAAACTTGAGCATCCGGCTGCCATGTGATTTATGCCCCGCAGAACCGGAGTACCCGCAATGACCTGGCACCCCTCTGACTGGCGCAAACTGCCCGCGCTGCACATCCCGCAGGACTATCCTGACGCGGGCGCGCTGACGGCCGTCGAAAATCGCCTCCGGAGCTATCCGCCGCTGGTGTTTGCGGGAGAAGCGCGGCGCCTGAAGACGCGGCTCGCGGAAGTGGCGGCCGGCAATGCCTTCCTGCTGCAGGGCGGGGATTGCGCCGAAAGCTTCAAGGAATTCCACCCGGACAATATCCGCGACACGTTCCGCGTGATCCTGCAGATGGCGGTCGTGCTCACTTTTGCGGCAGCCAAACCGGTCGTGAAGGTGGGGCGGATCGCCGGCCAGTTCGGCAAGCCGCGCTCGGAGGAGACCGAGACCCAGAACGGCGTGACGCTGTCTTCCTACAAGGGCGACAATATCAACGGCATGGAATTCACGCCCGAGAGCCGCACGCCGGATCCGGAACGCCTCGTGCAGGCCTATTCGCAATCGGCGGCGACGCTGAACCTGTTGCGCGCGTTCAGCCAGGGCGGTTATGCGAGCCTCGCGAACGTCCAGCGCTGGATGCTGGGCTTCGTGGACCGTTCCTCGCAGGGCGAGCGTTACCAGAAACTGGCGGACCAGATTTCGGCCTCGTTGCGCTTCATGCAGGCGGTCGGCCTCAACGCCGAGACCGTGCCGCAGATGTCGCAGGTGGAGTTTTACACCAGCCATGAGGCGCTGCTGCTCGGCTATGAGGAAGCGATGACACGCATCGACTCCACTAGCGGCGACTGGTACGACACCTCGGCACACATGCTGTGGATCGGCCACCGCACCCGGCAGATCGATCATGCGCACGTCAATTTCTGCAAAGGCATCAGGAACCCGATCGGCATCAAGTGCGGACCTGGTATGGGTACGGATGAATTGATCCGCCTGATCGAGACGCTGAACCCGGTTGACGAGCCCGGCCGCATCACGCTGATCTCGCGCTTCGGCTCCGAAGGCGTCGCGAAAGGCCTGCCACCGCTGGCGCGCGCGGTGAAGAAATCCGGCCGCACGGTCGTCTGGTCGTGCGACCCGATGCACGGCAACACGCTGAAGACGGGCACCGGCTTCAAGACCCGGCCAGTAGACCGTATCCTTTCCGAAGTGCGCCAGTTCATCGATATTCTGCCTGCGGAGGGTTGTTATCCCGGCGGCGTGCATTTCGAGATGACCGGGCAGAATGTCACCGAATGCATCGGCGGCGCGCAGGCGATCTCGGAAGAAGATCTCTCGAGCCGCTACCACACCCACTGCGACCCGCGCCTCAATGGCGAGCAGGCGCTAGAGCTGGCATTCCTCGTGGCCGAGAAGCTGCAGGCGGTGGAAGCCGGCGGCACGAACGCCCGCAAGGCGGGATAGGCAAAGGGCCCCCTCCGTCTGCCGCTGCGCGAACAGACACCTCCCCTGCTTCGCAGGGGAGGATGCCCCAGCAACCAGACGCTCCCTTATCCTCCCCTGCGAAGCGGAGGAGGTGGCCCGAAGGGCGCGGTGGACTTCGACTTGATGACCTTTGCGATGACCGGCGTGCCGGCGCTGCTGCTGCTCTGGCTGCGCGAACGCACGGGCAGCCTCCTGATGCCGGTGATCGGGCACAATATCGCGAACGGGGCATCGACCTTGTTCTGAAGGCCTGCAGCCATAGGGTCACACTTGCCGCGTGATCTTGAATTCCCCCCCAAGTCCGTGCTTGCCCCGGATTCTGGCTTGAGGCATACCGCGCGGCTGCTCAAAAATCGGCCGCGTGAACGGCCGGAAGACTCAAAGGGAGGGCAGGATGACGACGTCACGGCTGCCCGCCTGGGCACGGCCCTCGGATATTGCGGACCTGTTGCGCCTGTCCGTACCCATCGCCATCAGCCGCATGGCGATGATGCTGATGGGGCTGACGGACGCGATCGTGCTCGGCCAGTTTGCGCCGGAAGAGCTGGCTTACGTCCTGTCGGCCTGGCTTCCGATCGGCGTGTCGCTCGGCTTCGGCATGGGCGTTCTGCTGGGCGTGCAGGTTCTGACCTCGGAATTGCTGGGCGTCGGCCGGGAAGCCGGGTCGGGGCGCATCTTCCGGCGCGGCCTCTGGTGGGCGGTGCTGCTCGGGGTGGGCATGACCGTGATCCTGCTGCCGGCGGCGGCGCCGTTCTTCAACTGGGTGTTCGTCACCATCGCCCCGCCGAGCGAGGCGCTGCGTGTGGCCAGTCCGGAAATGGTGGCGCAGTCCACAGCCGCGGTCACACGCATCCTCGCCATCGGCCTGACCGGTCACATGATCAGCCAGGCGTGCAGCTACTATCTCGAAGCGCTGCGTCGGCCGCTGCTGGTGACGTTTGTCATGTATGGCGGGGTGCTGATCAATCTCGGGCTTGACCTCGCGCTTGTCGGCGGCTGGTGGGGGATGCCGCAGATGGGCGCCGA
>JBGTKE010000302.1:0-6058 GCA_041744775.1 Hyphomonas sp.
CGGCGATGGGGCCAACAGGCGCCGGAAGGGCGCCCGGGGCGTGGACCGCCGCAGGGCCAGCGACGGCGGCATGCACGACCTGCGTCGACTGGCGCGAGACGCGCAGTTTCAGGCCATCATGCTCGATCTCGATCTCGCCAAGGTCGCCTTCCCGGAGAATGGCAGCGAGTTCGCGGATCAAGCCCGTGTCCAGCTTGTTCTTGGCAATACTCATTTTTTTTCAGCTCCTCCCTGACCGGAAAGCCGCAGAGCAGCCCCCAGCGCGAGTTCGTATCCGTAGGCACCTAGCCCGGCAATCGTAGCTGTTGCAACAGGCGCAACATAGTTAACGTGCCGGAACGCTTCGCGCGCTGCGGGATTGGACAAGTGAACTTCGATGACCGGAATCTTTAGGGATTTCAAGGCGTCATGAAGTGCGATGGATGTGTGCGTGTAGGCGGCAGCGTTGAGGATCAGGACCGAGGCCTCGCGGCCGGCTTCCTGAACCCAGGTGACGAGTTCGCCTTCGGAATTGGTCTGGCGCAGCACGAGCGAAGCGCCTCGCGCCTGCGACCGCAGCCGGGCGTGAATATCTTCCAGGGTATCCCGGCCGTAAATCTCAGGCTCGCGCGCGCCGAGCAGATTGAGATTCGGGCCGCCGAGGACATATACCGGTTTCGACATGGGCCTCCGTTTGCGCTGGAACGCCGTGTGTTGCAAGAGGGCAACAGAAAGCGGAGTGCGATGAAGATCAGCCTCAATGGGGACCTCCTCGAGATCGCCGCCGGAATCACGGTGGCGATGCTGGTGCAGCGGCTCACGGCCGAGACGGGGCGTGACCCGCGCGGCATCGCGGTCGAGCGCAACCGGGAGATTGTGCCGAAGTCCGAGCATGCGCTGACCGTGCTGGCGGAGGGCGACCAGATCGAGCTGGTGCAGTTCGTGGGCGGGGGCTGATCGCCGGGAAATTACAGGCAGGCGTTGACGCCTGCGCCACGGACGGCCAGATCAGCCCACATGACTGAAACGCAATCCAGTGACCCGCTGATCATCGCCGGCAAGGCGTATACCTCGCGCCTGATCGTCGGCACGGGCAAGTATGCCTCTTACCAGCAGAACGCCGATGCTGCCCGCGCAGCCGGCGCCGAGATCGTGACCGTGGCGCTGCGCCGGGTGAACCTCTCGGATCCGAGCCAGGAGATTCTCTCGGATTTCGTGAAGCCGGACGAGTTCACCTACCTGCCGAACACGGCCGGCTGTTACACGGCGGACGAGTCGGTGCGAACGCTGCGCCTGGCGCGCGAGGCGGGCGGCTGGAACCTCGTGAAACTGGAAGTCCTGGCGGACCAGAAGACGCTTTACCCCAACATGCCGGAGACGCTGAAGGCGGCGGAAGCGCTGATCAAGGACGGCTTCGAGGTGATGGTGTATTGCTCGGATGATCCGGTCTATGCGCGCCTCCTCGAAGAGGCGGGTTGTTGCGCGATCATGCCGCTCGGATCGCTTATCGGGTCGGGGCTCGGCATCATGAACCCGGTGAACATAAGGCTGATCGTGGAAGCGGCGCGCGTGCCGGTGATCGTGGATGCGGGGGTCGGCACAGCGTCGGACGCGGCGATTGCCATGGAACTCGGATGTGACGGTGTGCTGATGAATACCGCCATCGCCGCCGCAAAGGACCCGGTGCGGATGGCGCGGGCGATGAAGCATGCCGTGATCGCGGGGCGTGAGGCGTATCTCGCCGGGCGGATGCCGAAGAAGATGTATGCGGACCCGAGCTCGCCGCTCGGCGGATTGATCTAGGCCATCGCTTGAACACCGCGCGCGACTTCGATCTTCTGGTGTTCGACTTTGACGGCACGCTGGCCAATAGTGCAGGCTGGTTCCGGTCGATCCTGCCGGACCTGTCGCGGCGGTTCGGATTCCGGTGCCCGGACGAGGCGGAACTGGAAGTGCTGCGCCACAAGCCGCCGCGTGAAGTGATGCGTATACTGAAGATACCCGGCTGGAAGCTCGTGTTCATTGCCGTGCACGTGCGCAAGCGCGCGGCGAAGGCCGAGGCGTTTCCGTTGTTTGACGGTGTGCCGGAGGTGCTGCGGCTGATCGCGGCCGGGGGTATGAAGATTGCGGTCGTCTCTTCGAATGCCGAGGTCAATGTTCGCCGGGCACTCGGGCCGGAGCTCAGCGCGCTGGTCGCGTCCTGGAGCTGCGGCGCGGGGATGTTCGGCAAGGCGAAACACTTCCGGGATGTGCTCAGCGAACTGAAGGTTGCGCCGGACTGCGCGCTGGCCGTGGGCGACGAGATCCGCGACATCGAGGCGGCGCGGGAGGTCGGACTGAGGACGGCCGCGGTCGCCTGGGGCTTCGGCATGAAACCAGCGCTGGAAGCGGCGGGGCCGGATTTGTTGTTCGAGACGATGGGGGAGTTTCGGGGGTTTGTTGAAGGGTAGGTTTCCGCTGCTCTCTAAAGCCCCTCTCCCTCGGGAGAGGGGTTGGGGTGAGGGGGAGCAACTTTTTCAATCATGCAAGAGCCGCTAATATTCACCCATGCCCCAACGTCCCATCATCTACCGAGCACGGAAACTGCGCCAAGATACAAACGCACCGGAGGATGTCGCTTGGCAGGCGCTCCGTAAACTGAGGGCATTCGGCTATCCGGTTCGGCGGCAACACCCGATCAGGCCGTACATCGCGGATTTTGCTGTTCAGAAAGCCATGCTGGTGATCGAGATTGATGGCGCTGTTCATTTGTCCGCAGGCGTGCAGCAGAGTGACGCACAGCGGGAAGCGTATCTCGAGAACCTGGGCTGGAAAGTTGTCCGGATTGACGCGCAGACTGCCATGAGTGCTGATCACGTTTGGGCTGCGGTGGTTGAAGCGTTGGGGATTTAGTTGTGTTCCGCCCTCGGGGTACGACTCGCGGCTTGATCGCAGCCCCCCTCATCCCCAACCCCTTCTCCCAGGGGAGAAGAGGCTTTAGGTCAGCGTTTTCTAAGCTCTCACCAACCCGATATCTCTCAGGCGCTCCATGAGGAAGTCCTGGGCGGTGATGGGGGGCTGGACCTCGCCGCCTTCGGCGAGGCAGCCGGGGAGGGCTTCGATGCGGAAATCCTGGTTGAAGTGCAGGAAAAAAGGCGTCGAGTAGCGCGGGAAGCGTGAACGCTCCGGGGACGGATTGACGACGCGGTGCGTGGTCGAGGGCAGGACGCCGCCGGTATAGCGCTGCAGCATGTCGCCGCAATTGATGACGAGCGCGCCGGGCGGCGGGTTGACGCCGAGCCATTGGCCGGAGCGGTGCTTGACTTCGAGGCCCGCTTCCTCGGCGCCGAGGAGAAGCGTGATGACGTTGATGTCTTCATGCGCGCCGGCGCGGACCGAGCCTTCGGGCGGCGGGTCCATCTGCGGTGGATAATGTAGCAGGCGGAGAATCGAGTTGCCGAAGTTCACCTTGTCGTCGAACCAGTTTTCGGAAAGGTTCAGGTGCAGGGCGACGCCTTTCAGGAGTTCGGCGCCGAAGGCATCGAGCGAGTTGAAAAGCTCACGCGTCGCACGGTCGAAGTCCGCCACTTCGGAGACGGAAGGCGTGTCCTTCATCGTGTCGCGGTAGGGCGAGCCGGGCGGCAGCGCGCGGCCGGTGTGCCAGAATTCCTTCAGGTCGGCCTGGGCCTGGCCTTTGGCATTCTCTGTGCCGAAGGGCGTGTAGCCGCGCTGGCGGCCGCCGGGCGCGTCGTGGTATTTTTCCTTGGCCTCGCCGGGCAGCGCGAAGAAGGCCTTCGTGGCGGCGAGATTGTCGTCGATGGTATTCTGGGCGACCGGGTGGCCGGTGATCACGGCAAAGCCGGTTTCACGGAAGGAGCGGCCGAGGGCGGCGGCGAAGGCGGCCTTGTCGGCGTGCCAGAGCGAATAGGGGATCGGTTCGAAATATTGGGTCATGGCGGCATTTTGCCAGAAGGCGAGGCCGCCAGATAGGGGGAGCGTCACCCCGCCGCAAGGTCAGCGATGGGCGCCGCTGACTGCGTAGAAGAGCGAGAAGGGCAGGGGCAGGGCGTCGCGGGTGTACTGGGCGACGAACTGGTTCTGCTCGGCGATGCGGCTGCGGGGCACGTAGATCACGTCGAACCGGCGCAGCGGCAGCCAGCCGGCGTTGCCGGGATCACTGAGACCGGCGCGGACATCGATGAGGGCGGAGCGCACTTCGCCGCCGGGCAGGCGCCGGATGAGGAGGACGTTGCTGGCCTGCGCGTCGTGCGTCAGGCCGCCGGCCATCACGATGGCCTGGAAGGGATCGATCTGGCCGGGCAGGTCAAACATGCCGGGCGCGACCACTTCGCCGCCGACGAAGACTTTCTGCGAGGCAAATTCGGTGCCGACAACATCGAGATCCGGATCGATCAACTCGCTGGAGAGGGCGTCGCGGAGGATGGCGGCGAGTTCGTCGGGGGTCAGCGCCATGGCCATCACGCTGCCGGCGAGGGGCATGCGGATGCGCCCGTCCGGGGCGACGACGAGTTCGCGGGAGAGCTCCGGCGCGGTGTGGACGATGACTTCGATCCGGTCGCCGGGGCCGAGCAGATAGCGGGCGTCGCCAAGGCTCGCGCCCGACCAAACGCTTGCAAGCGGCTCGGAAGACGTTTGCACCGGCAATGAGGAACAGGCGCCGAGGACCAGTGCCAGGATGCCGTGCGATAGGGCGATGAGGGGGCGGGCGCTCATGGGCCTTGGCTTTCTCGCTTGAACGCCGATGTATGGACAATGTGTCTTTATTCATCGGCATCAATGATTAAGGAAATATCAAATGGAGCATGCCAAGCCTCGATCGTGAGTATTTCCGGGTCAGGATAAACCATGGCGCAAGCCGGCGCAGGCACGACAGGATTGGCGCCGCCGGCACGGGTGGCCGCGCGTCACGTGCGCCCGCGTACCGGCCCGCTCACCCTGGCCGTGCAGTTGTGGCGCGCCAAATGGCTGATGCTGGCGATTTTCCTGCCGCTGTTCTTGATCGGCCTCGCGGGCGCGTTTGCCATGCCGCGCGGCTACACCTCCACCTCGCGGCTGCTGGTGTCGTTCGACGACGCTTACGTGTACCGGCCGGCGGCCGGGTTTGAAGCGGGCGGGACCGCGCTGGCGGAGATCGAAGTGGTGGTGCAATCCGAAGTCGAACTGCTGCGCAGCCCGGTCGTGGCACAGGCGGCGCTTGCGAAGGTGACGCTGGCGCGGGCCTATCCGGAGATTACCGAGGGGTGCCCGCCCGAGGCCTGCGAGCGATTGGGTGTTGCAGCCATTGCGGAGCACCTGTCGGTCTCCGATACGCCGCGCAATCCGGTGATCGTTGCCCGGTTCGCGCACCGCCAGCCGGCGATGTCGGCGGAACTCCTGAACGCGCTCATCGACGCCTACCTCGCCTACCGCGCGGGCCTCTTCACCGGCGACCGTGCCGGCAGTCTGCAGAAGCAGCGAGAAGGCTTGGCGCAGGATCTCGCCGAGGCCGACGGGGCGATCCGGGATTATCTGTTGACGAACAATCTGACCGACCTCGCCGCCGAACGCGACACGCTGCGCCAGCTCTATCAGGCGGCGAGCGGCGAGTTGCTGGCGGCGCAATCGCGCCTGCGCCAGTCCGAGGCGCAGCTGGCAAATTACCGCAGACAGATCGACTCCATTGATCCGGCGCAAGACCTGTATGTCGAGGATTCGAGCCAGCAGGCCCTCCTGGCGTTGAGGCTGGAGCGGGAAGAGAAACTGTCACGCTACCGGGCCGACTCGCGCGTCATCCGGGACCTCGACATGCGGATCGAACAGGCCGGATCGTACCTGGACTCGCGCGGCCGCCCTGCCGGCATCGTGCGCAGGGGTCCGAACCCGCTCTACCAGCAGATCGAGGCGTCGATCGCCACTTTGCAGTCTGAAGTCCAGGCCTTGCGCGGCCAGGAAACCGAACTGAAAACGCAGATCGCCGCCTTCGAAGTGCGCCAGCGCCGCCTCCTCGAACTGGAGCCCGCGCTGCAGGCACTCCAGCGCAACCGGGACGTTGCGGAGAAATCGGTGCGGGCCCTAGCGGAGCGCGAAGTCGAAGCGCGCG
>JBGTKE010000303.1:0-2714 GCA_041744775.1 Hyphomonas sp.
ATCGGCGTACATCTGCGCTATCGGATACTCGTCCATATAGCCGAAGCCGCCATGCAGCTGCAGGCACTCGTCGATGATCTTGCACTGCAGGTCCGAGATCCAGTATTTCGACATCGAGGCGGTCGCGGCATCCAGCTCGCCCTTCAGCAGAAGCTCCGTACAATGATCAGCGAAGACTTTCGCCACCGTCGCCTCGGTCTTCGCTTCGGCGAGCTTGAACTGCGTGTTCTGGAAATCGAAGATCGTGCCGCCGAAGGCCTTGCGGCTTTTCACATAGGCGACCGTCTCGTGGATCGCGCGCTCGATCATGCCGATGCCCTGCAGGCCGATGACATGGCGCTCCTGCGGCAGTTTCTGCATCAGCTGGATGAAGCCCTTGCCTTCCTCGTCGCCGAGCAGGTGCGTGGCGGGCACGCGAACCTCGTCGAAGAACAGCTCGGACGTATCGGCCGCATGCTGGCCGACCTTGTCGAGATTGCGCCCGCGGCGGAAGCCACCTTCGCCCTCGACGGGGTCTGTCTCTACACAGACGATCGAGATGCCCTTGGCGCCCTTGGCCGGGTCGGTTTTGGCGCAGACGAGGATCAGGTTCGCGGTCTGGCCGTTGGAGATGAAGGTCTTCGAACCGTTGACGACATATTCATTGCCGTCACGCCTGGCAGTCGTCTTGATGTTCTGCAGGTCGGAGCCCGCGCCCGGTTCGGTCATCGCGATGGCGGTGATGATCTCGCCCGAGCAGATCTTCGGCAGCCAGCGGCGCTTCTGCTCCTCGGTGCCATAGGCGGTGATGTAGGGCGCGATAATGGCGTTGTGCAGCGTGATGCCGAAGCCGTCGATGCCTTTCCACTGCTGCTGTTCGATGATGATCGCCTCGTGGCGGAAATCCCCGCCCGCGCCGCCATATTCTTCCGGAACCGACGCGCCCAGCAGGCCCATCTCGCCGGCCTTCTTCCACACATCGCGCGGCACAACCCCCGCCTTGCGCCAGGCGGGCACATGCGGCCCGCATTCCTTCTCGAAGAACTGGCCCACGGCATCGGCAAAGATGCCCAGTTCCTCATCCTGGCGCCAAGCCGCTTTGGGCACATTCAACGGGCTCTCACGCATCAGTCATCTCCGGCAGCTGGCGGCACGCGGGTTGCCGCTTACGTTCACGTCAGCATGTAAGCGCTGAGGCCCGGATTCTCCAGCCGTGCCGCAGCGTCAGGACCGTATCAGAATTGCGCCTCGGTGACTGCCATCATCGCGCCTGCCCCGGTCTTGACCTTCGCGAGGTGCGCCGCCGTGTCCGGCAGCATGCGTTCGACGAAGTAACGGCCGGTGGCGAGCTTCGCAGCGTAGAACGGATCCTTGGCCGCGGCCTTCTCCAACGAGAGCTTCGCCATCCGCGCCCACATGTAGGCGAGCGCGGTGAGGCCCATCAGGTGCAGGTAGTCATGGCTGGAGGCGCCGGCATTGTTGAAGTCGCTCATGCCATTCTGCATCAGCCACATCGTGCCGTCCTCGAGCTGCGCGCGGGCGGTCTTCAGCCCGTCGAGGTAGAGTTCCATGCCGGCGACCGACTCCGCGCCGCTGATGAACTCGTCGATCTCGGCGAAAAAGCTGAACACCGCCCGGCCGCCATTGGCGCCGAGCTTGCGGCCGACGAGATCCAGCGCCTGCACCCCGTTGGTCCCTTCATAGATCAGC
The DNA here is from genome assembly GCA_041744775.1 of Hyphomonas sp. GTDB lineage: Bacteria > Pseudomonadota > Alphaproteobacteria > Caulobacterales > Hyphomonadaceae > Hyphomonas. The sequence goes on from JBGTKE010000303.1 coordinate 1,690, forward strand.
GTGATGCGGCAATCGCGGACGATCTGTTCGAGGCCCCATTCGCGCGTGAACCCGGAGCCGCCATGCACCTGCAAGCCAAGGTTCGCGCTCTCGAGACCCTTGTGGGTGAGATAGGCTTTCACCACCGGCGTCAGCAGCGCCATGTAGTCGCCGGCCTTCTCGCGCACCTTCTCGTCCGGTGACTTGTGCTGCAGGTCGCCCTGGAACGCCGCCCAGTAGGTAAATGCCCGCGCGCCTTCGATGAAGGCTTTCTGCTCCAGCAGCATCCGGCGCACGTCCGGATGCACGATGATCGGATCAGCCGGCTTGTCCGGCGCCTTGGTGCCGGTCAGCGAGCGGCCCTGCAGGCGGTCTTTCGCAAAGTCGAGCGCGTTCTGATAGGCGACCTCGGCTTGCGACAGGCCCTGCAGGCCGACCCCGACGCGCGCCTCGTTCATCATCACGAACATGGTACGCATGCCCTTGTGCTCATCGCCGACCAGCCAGCCGGTGGCGCCGTCATAGTTCATCACGCAGGTCGCGTTACCGTGGATGCCCATCTTCTCTTCGAGGCCGCCGCAGCTCGCCGCGTTGCGCGCGCCGAGTGAGCCATCCTCATTGACGAGGAATTTCGGCACGACGAACAGCGAGACCCCCTTGATGCCTTCCGGCGCGCCCTCGATTCGGGCGAGGACAAGGTGAATGATGTTTTCGGTCAAGTCCTGCTCGCCGCCGGAAATCCAGATCTTCTGGCCGGTGATCTTGTAGCTGCCATCGCCGTTCGGAACGGCTTTCGTTTTCATCAGGCCGAGATCGGTGCCGCAATGCGGCTCGGTCAGGTTCATGGTGCCGGCCCACTCGGCAGACGCCATCTTCGGGCCGTACTTGTTCTTCAGTTCTTCCGAGCCGCCCGCCATCAGCGCCTGAAAGGCGCCGTGGGTCAGGCCGGGATACATGCCGAACGCCATGTTCGAGGCCGAGACCATCTCGGTCCAGGCGATGTTGACCGCATGCGGCAGGCCCTGCCCGCCCATCTCCGGATGCGC
>JBGTKE010000304.1:0-1574 GCA_041744775.1 Hyphomonas sp.
CACAAAGCCGGAACGCCGCCTTATACGGCCCGTCTGCCTCAAAAGAGACCAGTCGTGCGGTCATGGCGGAATTGGTAGACGCGCAGCGTTGAGGTCGCTGTGGGGCAACCCGTGGAGGTTCGAGTCCTCTTGACCGCACCATACTTTTTTCGCGCTCTTTCGAGACAGACCCGGTCTGTTTGAAGTTTTTTTGGCCGTGAGGGCGCCGGTTCGGTTGTTCTTGCCGCGCCAAGGCTCCAGATGCACTGTACCATCAAAATTCAACCGAACTGCCGGGGGCCGAATGGATTCGACCAACCAGCTTATTTTCTTTTGCGGGCTGCTGCTGTGTGCGGCGATCTTCGCGAGCTTCCTGTCGCGCCGTATTGGCGCGCCGCTTCTGGTCACCTTCCTGGTTGTCGGCATCCTGTTCGGCGAGGACGGCCCTGGCGGCATTGTCTTCAATGACGTGGCCCTTAGCTATCTCGCCTGTTCCTTTGCGCTGGCGATCATCCTCTTTGACGGCGGCATTCACACCCCGATGAAGAATTTCCGTCAGGCGCTGCGCCCGGCGGTGATCCTCGCCAGTATCGGGGTCCTGGTTACAGCCTCGATCGTGGCGCTGAGCATGTGGGTCTTCCTCGGCACCGATCCGCTGTATGCGCTGCTGCTGGGCTCGCTGGTCGCCTCGACCGACGCGGCGGCCGTGTTCCTGCTGCTGCGCCAGCAGGGTATCAAGCTGAAGCCGGAAGTCGCCAATACGCTGGAGGTGGAATCCGGCGTCAACGACCCGATGGCCATCTTCCTTGCACTGACGTTCACCGGCCTGATCCTCGCCGGCGGCTTCGGCGTCGTTAGCGGCGACCCGTGGTCGGTCCCGGCGGGGTTCGTCCAGCAATTCGGTATCGGCGCCTTGCTCGGCATTGCCGGGGGCCGGCTCTTGACCTTCACCTATGACCGGGTGGCGCTCGAACTCGGGCTCAATCCGATCTTTGCGCTGGCCAGCGGCTTGCTGATTTTCGGCGCGACCAACATTCTCGGCGGCTCGGGTTTCCTGGCGGTCTATCTCGCCGGCCTCATCCTCGGCAATCATGCCTACCGGGCCAAGCAGGTCGTCAAGCAGTTCATGGACGGGATCGCTTGGCTGGCCCAGCTCGCGATGCTGCTGATCCTCGGCCTGCTGGTGACGCCGACCGAACTGGTCTCGGATGTGCCCGAGGCGCTGCTGATTTCCTTCATCCTGATCTTCGTGGCCCGCCCGGCCGCCGTCTTCATCAGCCTCGCCTTCGAGAAGTTCAGCTGGCGCGAAAAGCTGTTCATGTCCTGGGTCGGCCTGCGCGGCGCCATGCCGATCTATCTTGCGATCATCCCGGTCATGCTCGGCGTACCCGGCAATTTCTTCAATATTGCCTTCCTCGTGGTGATGGTCAGCCTCGTGCTGCAGAGCACCTCGGTAGGGCTCGTCGCCCGTTGGCTGGGGGTCCGCGACATCGCCGAACCCGAAACCGCCTCCGAGATTGCCGGCGCGCCGGTCAAGCCGGCCTGATTGCCAGCGCGGGAGGGCCCGCCTAGGCTGGCGATCGGACGGCCCGGAG
>JBGTKE010000305.1:0-9864 GCA_041744775.1 Hyphomonas sp.
CGGCCAGCTGATACCGTCCACAGACAGCACCTTCGGTATGGACGCTTTGTGGACGGTTGCGAGCCGCTCTGCCGCCGCCTTGTAGAGCGGCGTTTCGTCTTCCGCGCCGCGCTCGATGAGGCGCGCGAATTCACGGCCGTCCCCGAAGTCCTCGATCAGCGCAAACCCGGAACCCGCGTCAAAATGATAAACTTGCGGTGCTCGGAGAGAAAGTTTGCGCAAATACTGAGAAATCAAAGCGAACGCTTCGACACGCGATGCGGCCAAACGGGTCATCGCATTCCAGCCCATCCGCTCGCGCGTCGCGGCATCGGCCTCCGGTGGGCACGGCTCGCTCTCGACAAGCGGCGCATCCATCAACAGCGCCGTGACACCGTCTTCCCGCACCAACCGGATATACCGCCGCGTGGACGCATCCTGCCCCAACGACTGGCGCTGCGTGCGCTCCCAGCCATCGCCGGCAGACATCAGGAAGGCGTCAATCTGGGCGTTCCGCAAGTCAGGCAAAGCGTTCATCCAGCCGTTCCTGCCAGCCTTCGCCGCCGGGTTCCAGCCTCGCCCGGCGCCCATCCCCAGAGATTTCAAGGAATACATCCAGCCGGCTTGCCGGCAGGTAGGCGCCCGCCCGCTCCGGCCATTCGATCAGCGCCACACCGTCCTGCGTTTCGTCCCAACCGAGTTCCTGAACATCATCCGCGTTTTCAAGGCGGTAGAGATCAAAATGCCAGACCGGAAAGTCCGGCCCCTCATACATTTGAACCAGCGTATAAGTCGGGCTCGGAACCTCCTCTTCGGTACGCAGCAAAGCCTGAATCAGGCCGCGAACCAGCGCCGTCTTTCCCGCGCCCACTTCGCCATGCAGCGCGATAACATCCCCCCGCCGCAACAGCCGTGCGAGCCGCGCGCCGAGGGCGCGCGTGTCTCCGTCCGAAGCCAGTTCAAGAATCCGCATCTGGGACGGCACCCTAGCCATCTGGCCGGTTGACGCAACGCGCGGAACCCTGTGACGGTGTGCCCCGTTTGGGCATGGTTGCAGCGGCGGGCGCAACAGATTAGAGAAAAAGTGACGCACCCGTCACGAATAAGAATGGGGGATCCGGAATGTCGGCTGGAGAGGCACAGAGCATAGTCGTCGTCGGCGCCGGTCAGGCCGCCGCGCAGGCTCTGCAGTCGCTGCGCCAGGGCGGCTATTCAGGTGCGTTGACGCTGGTAGGCGATGAAGCCGCACTGCCCTACCAGCGCCCACCCCTGTCCAAGGCTTACATGAAGGGCGAGTTCGACGAAGAACGGCTGTATTTCAAGCCTGCCAACTGGTACCAGGACCAGAACATCGAACTGCAGCTCGGCACGCGCGTCCCCCGGATCGACCGCGCCACGCGGCAGGTTCATCTCGGCCATGGCGGACATCTCGGCTATGACTATCTGATCCTCGCCACTGGATCGCGCCCCCGGCCTCTGCCGGTGCCCGGTGCGGACCTCGACGGCGTGCATGACCTGCGCACCCTGACAGATGTCGAGCGCCTCCGCCCGACGATGGTGGCCGGGCGTCGCATGGTGATCATTGGCGCCGGCTATATCGGCCTCGAAGCCGCCGCCGTCGCCCGCCAGATGGACCTTGAGGTGACAGTCATCGAGATGGCGCCGCGCGTCCTTGCCCGGGTCACGAGCCCCGTCCTCAGCGCGTTCTACGCCGCCGAGCATCGCCGGCAGGGCGTTACCATCCTCACCGGCGCCCAGCTTTCCCATCTCGGCGGCGAGGACGGAAGGGTCACCGCCGCCGTGCTGGCGGATGGCACCCGCATCCCCGCCGACATGGTGCTCTCCGGCATCGGCATCCTGCCCAATGAGGAACTCGCCGGCGAGGCCGGCATCGCCTGCTCCAACGGCATCCTCGTCGACCGCGACGCCCGGACGTCCGACCCGCGCGTCTTTGCAGCGGGAGACTGCGCCAGCCGCCCGCTTGTCCACTTCGGCCGGTCCGGCCGTCTTGAGAGCGTCCACAATGCCATCGAACAGGGCAAGCTCGCCGCAGCGGCCATCCTCGGACTGCCGCGCCCGGTGGAGGACTGCCCCTGGTTCTGGTCCGACCAGTACGACTTGAAACTCCAGATCGCCGGTCTCAGCCAGGGCTACGACACGCATGTCATCCGGGGCGATCCGGCCGCGCGCAAGTTTGCGGTGTTCTACCTGAAGAACGGCACGCTGATTGCGGTCGATTCGGTGAACAGCCCGCCGGAATTCCTGGCGTCCAAAAAGCTCATCATGTCAGGGGCGAAGCTTGCGCCCTGCACCCTTGGCGATACATCAACCCCAATGAAAGATATAGCGGCCCAAGCGGCCGCCTGAAGGAGACGGAAACAACACATGGCAAAGATCACTTTCATCCACCATGACGGCACCGAACGCACGCTCGAAGCGAAGAACGGCATGTCGGTTATGGAAGTCGCGGTCAACAACTCGGTGCCCGGCATCGATGCGGACTGCGGCGGCGCCTGTGCGTGCGCCACCTGCCATGTCTATGTCGACGAGGCCTTCCTAGCCAAAGCTGGCGAGCAGCAGGAGATGGAAAAGTCGATGCTCGACTTCGCGGAAAACGTGCAGCCGAACTCGCGCCTCTCCTGCCAGATCAAGGTGACCGACGCGCTGGACGGCCTGCGCGTGACCACGCCAGAAAGCCAGCACTGATCCAGCGTCCTTGCGACGGTCCAGAAATTGCGCCCCGGCCTTGCGCCGGGGCGTTTTCGTTTGACGCTGGGTGATGCCTTGGGTTCCTTTTCGGAACCATGTAGGAGTGAGACTTCCCTCCTAGGAGCCCGCTAATGAACTTCACCGAGCTGCTCGCCTCCGTCTCTCCCGCCGAAGCGGGCGCCCGCGCGGCCGTCATCCCCGAAACCTGGATGCAGGGCCGCACGGCCTATGGCGGTCTCACGGCGGCGCTTTGTCTGGAAGCGGCGCTCCCGTTCAGCGGCGGATTGCCCGTGCGTACGGTGCAGGTGGCTTTCGTCGGCCCCGTGAGCGGCTCTGTTGTCTGCAAGGCAGAAGTGCTGCGGCAGGGCAAGAACACGGTGTTCGCCTCCGTCCGCATGACCGGCGAGGACGGCGTGCTTGCAGAATCTATCGTCACCTTCGGCGCTGCGCGCACGTCTGCTCTCGACTTTGCGCACCTTCCGCCCCCGGAGGTTCCAGCTCCGGAAGCCGCGCCGCTCTATTTCCGCAAGCCGGGACAGGGTCCCGCCTTTGCGAAAAATTTCGAGATTCTCCTTGCAGGCGGCCATCCGCCGATGAGTGACGCGTCTGAAGCGGACATCTCTATCTGGATGCGCCACAAGGATCCGGAGGCCGCCAACGATGCCGTCGCCCTGCTCGCGCTCGCCGATGCTCCGCCGCCTGCGGCCATGTCGATGTTCACCGCGCCCGGCCGGATCAGCTCGATGACCTGGATGGCGGAATTCCTGACCGAGACCATCGAAACCGAGGATCGCTGGTTCCTCGCGCGCCACGTCGCCCAGACGGCACGCAACGGATATTCAAGCCAACAGATGTCGATGTGGAACAAGGCGGGCGGGCCTGTGATGATCGGACGGCAGACGATTGCCGTGTTCGCCTGACCCGGCCGTTGCGCAACGTTTGTGGAAAGTTGCCGCCCGCTAACTGTAACAGGTTAAGGTAAGCTAGTTCGCGAGTGCGGCGCGGATGCCTTCGAGATAGGCGATGTGTTCCTGCAGCGCGAACTGTTTGGCATCATCCTTGTCGAGCGCGAGCAGTTTAAGCCGTGCGGCGTCGATTTCCGCGTCCACGTCTTCTGCCTTCGCGTCCGTCAGGTTGCGCGCTTCCTCGGCGAGGATTGTCAGGCCGGCGGGCGTCACATCCGCAAAACCGCCGCGCACATAGATGCGCATCTTCACGACATCGCCTTCCAGCACGCGTACGACGCCGTTCTTCAGCGTCGTCATGAACGGCGCGTGATGCGCCAGCACGCCGAACTCGCCTTCCGTACCCGGAGCGATCACGTGATCGACCTCGCCCGAGAACAGTTCCCGGGCGGGCGAGACGAGAGAGAAGTGCAGTTTGTCGGCCATGTGTCAGGTTCCCGGCGGCAAAGCGCTTACGACGCGTCCGCCATCATCTTGGCAGCCTTGGCTTTCGCCTCGTCGATATTGCCGACCATGTAGAAGGCCGGCTCCGGCAGGTGGTCGAACTCGCCGCTGATCAGGCCCTTGAAGCCCTTGATCGTATCCTCGAGTTTCACCTGCACGCCGGGCGAACCGGTGAACACCTGGGCCACGTCGAACGGCTGGGACAGGAAGCGCTCAACCTTCCGGGCGCGGGCCACGGTGATCTTGTCTTCTTCGGAAAGCTCGTCCATGCCGAGAATGGCGATGATGTCCTGAAGCTCTTTGTACTTCTGCAAGATCGCCTGAACGCTCCGCGCGACGTTGTAATGCTCCTCGCCCACAACCAGCGGATCGAGAATGCGGCTCGTCGAGTCGAGCGGATCCACGGCGGGATAGATGCCCTTTTCCGAGATCGCCCGGTTGAGAACGGTTGTTGCATCAAGGTGAGCAAACGAGGTCGCGGGCGCCGGGTCGGTCAGGTCATCTGCCGGCACGTACACGGCTTGCACCGAGGTGATTGAGCCCTTGTTGGTCGAGGTGATGCGTTCCTGCAGCGCGCCCATGTCGGTCGCCAGCGTCGGCTGGTAGCCCACGGCCGAAGGAATACGGCCGAGAAGTGCGGACACTTCGGAGCCTGCCTGCGTAAAGCGGAAGATGTTGTCGACGAAGAACAGCACGTCCTTGCCTTCGACATCGCGGAAGTATTCGGCCTGTGCAAGACCGGTCAGAGCCACGCGGGCGCGGGCGCCCGGAGGCTCGTTCATCTGTCCGTACACGAGCGACATCCGGCTTTCGCCTTCGAGGTTGATAACCTTCGACTCGATCATCTCGTGGTAGAGGTCGTTACCCTCGCGCGTGCGCTCGCCGACGCCGGCAAACACCGAATAGCCGCCGAAGAGTTTCGCGATGTTGTTCACGAGTTCCATGATCAGAACCGTCTTGCCCACGCCGGCGCCGCCGAACAGGCCGATCTTGCCGCCCTTGGCGTAGGGGCAGATCAGGTCGATGACCTTGATGCCCGTCACGAGCACTTCCGATTCCGTGGCCTGGTCCACGAAGTCCGGAGCGGGCGCGTGGATCGGGCGCATCAGTTCCCGGCTCACCGGGCCGCGCTCGTCGATCGGCTCGCCAATGACGTTCATGATCCGGCCGAGCGTGGCCGGGCCCACCGGAACCATGATCGGCATGCCGAGGTCGGCAACCGCCTGGCCGCGGACGAGACCTTCGGTGGAGTCCATGGCGATGGTGCGGACGGTGTTCTCACCCAGGTGCTGAGCCACTTCGAGAACGAGGCGCGCGCCATTGTTCTCGGTCTCGAGCGCGTTGAGAATGGCCGGGAGTTCGCCGTCGAACTCGACGTCGATAACGGCGCCGATGACCTGCGAAATGCGGCCTTTTGCGTTGGCGGGTATGCTCATCTGAAATCTCCTCGGGAGATGAATTCTTGTGGTTTGAGGTCTAGAGGGCTTCGGCACCGGAGATGATCTCGATCAGCTCCTTGGTAATCTGTGCCTGGCGAGCCCGGTTGTACTTGAGGTTCAGGGCCTTGATCAGGTCCTTGGCGTTGCGGGTGGCATTGTCCATGGCGGTCATGCGGCTGGCTTGTTCGCCGGCCGAGCTTTCCAGCAGCGCGGACAGGATCTGGGTGTTGATGTAACGCGGCAGCAGCGCTTCGAGCAGCGCTTCCTCGTTTGGCTCATAGGTGTAGATGGCGCCGCCCAGATCGATCGACGGCGCGCCTTCCGGCGCCTTCGCCGGGATCAGCTGCTGCGCGGTCGGGACCTGGCTGATGACGTTCTTGAACTGCGAGTAGATCAGCGTGGCGACATCGAACTCGCCGGCCTCGTAGCTCTTGGTCAGCATCTGGCCGATTGCGAGGGCCGACTCGGTGAAGTCATTGCCCTTGATGTCCGACAGGTTCACGTGGCCGGTGAACAGCGAGGCCAGATCGCGGGAGAGCTGTTCCCTGCCCTTTTTGCCGATGGTCAGGACTTTGACGGTCTTGCCTTCGGCGATCAGCGCATTGATTTTCTGGCGCGCCAATTTCACCACATAGGCGTTGAAACCGCCGGCGAGGCCGCGCTCGGCCGTCATCACGACGATCAGGTGCACATCACTCTTGCCGGTGCCGGCCAGCAGTTTCGGGCCGCCGCCACCAGCCGAAGCCGCGAGGTTTGCCAGCACTGCCGCCATGCGCTCCGCATACGGACGAGCCGCCGTGGCTGCATCCTGCGCACGCTTCAGTTTTGCAGCCGCAACGAGCTGCATCGCCTTCGTGATCTTCTGCGTGGATTTCACGCTGGAGATCCGGTTCTTGAGATCCTTCAGGCTGGGCATGAGGGGCCTTTATTCCTTAGGCGCTGGCGAATGGGCTCAGGCGAACTTCGACGTGAATGCTTCGAGGGTCGACTTGATTTCGGCTTCGATCTCGTCGGTCAGTTCCTTCTTGTCGCGCAGCTTGGCGAGAAGGTCCTTCTTCGAGCCGCGCAGGTGAGCGAGCAATTCTTTCTCGTAGCGCGTCACGTCCTTGATAGCGACCTTGTCGAGATATCCGCGCGTACCGGCGTAAATCACGAAGACCTGCTCTTCCATCAGCAGCGGGGAGTATTGCGGCTGTTTCAGGAGTTCGGTCAGACGGGCACCGCGGTTCAGCAGGCGCTGCGTGGCGGCGTCGAGGTCGGAACCGAACTTCGCGAAGGCGGCCATCTCGCGGTACTGGGCGAGTTCACCTTTCATCGAGCCGGCAACTTTCTTCATCGCTTTCGTCTGGGCGGCAGATCCCACGCGCGACACCGAGAGGCCCACGTTTACGGCCGGACGGATGCCCGAGTTGAAGAGGTCGGTTTCGAGGAAGATCTGGCCGTCCGTGATTGAGATCACGTTGGTCGGGATATAGGCCGACACGTCGTTGGCCTGCGTTTCGATGATTGGCAGCGCGGTCAGCGAGCCCGAACCATTGTCCGCGTTCAGTTTCGCGGCGCGCTCGAGGAGGCGCGAGTGGAGGTAGAACACGTCGCCTGGATAGGCTTCGCGGCCCGGCGGACGGCGCAGGAGAAGCGACATCTGGCGATAGGCGACGGCCTGTTTGGAAAGGTCATCATAGATGATCAGGGCGTGCATGCCGTTGTCGCGGAACCATTCGCCCATCGTGCAGCCCGTGAACGGGGCGAGATACTGGAGCGGCGCCGGCTCGGACGCGGTCGAGGACACGATGATCGTGTAGTCCAGCGCGCCGCGCTCTTCGAGCACCTTGACGACCTGGGCCACGGTCGACCGCTTCTGGCCGATGGCGACGTAGACGCAGAACAGCTTGTCCTTGTCGGACTTCGCGGCGTCGTTGGTCGCTTTCTGGTTCAGGATCGTGTCGATGCAGATGGCGGTCTTGCCGGTCTGGCGGTCGCCGATGATCAGCTCGCGCTGGCCGCGGCCAACCGGGATCATGCCGTCGATTGCCTTGATGCCGGTCATCATCGGTTCGTGGACTGACCGGCGCGGGATAATGCCCGGCGCCTTCACGTCCACGCGGTTGCGGCTGGCGACATCCTTCAAGGGACCCTTACCGTCGATCGGCTCGCCCAGCGGGTTGACGACGCGGCCGAGCAGGCCCTTGCCGACCGGCGCAGCGACGATCTCGCCGGCGCGTTTGACGGTCGCGCCTTCCTTGATGCCGCGGTCGTCGCCGAAGATCACGACGCCCACATTGTCCTTCTCGAGGTTGAGAGCCATGCCCTTTAAGCCGCCTTCGAACTCGACGAGTTCACCGGCCTGAACGCTGTCGAGGCCGTAAACGCGGGCGATACCGTCGCCGACCGAGAGCACCTGGCCGACATCCGATACTTCAGCATCCACACCGAAATTATCGATCTGCGACTTCAGGATGCCCGAAATTTCTGCGGGTGAAATATCCATCGAGCTTCTTATGCTCCCTTCATTGCGGTGTTCATGCGATTGAGTTTGGCGGCAATGCTGGCGTCCACGAGCTTGGAGCCGATGCGCAGCTGGATGCCGCCGATCAGCGAGGCATCAACCTCGCTGGAAAGTTCCACTTCGCCGCCGACCAGCTTGGCCAGGAGCACTTCGATACGGGCCCGTTCGGCGCCGCTCATTTCCTTTGCCGTGCGAACCACCGCGCGCTTGATGCCGCGCTGGTGGGCGTAAAGCGCGTCAAACGCGGCTTCGGCGCCGAGAATATCCTTGGCGCGGCCATTGGTGGCCATGACGCCGAGAAACTTGGCGAAGATCGGTGAGTAACCGGCCTTCTTCGCCACCTCGCCCAGCGCCTTCACCTTCACGTCGCGGCTGAAGGCCGGCGAGTCGAGCAGGGTCGTCAGGTCTTTCGAGGTGCGCATGCTTTGCACGAAGGCGCGGAAGTCCTTGTAGACCGCCGCGAGGGCGCCCTTGTCCTGCGCCAGGTCGAACAACGCGGTCGCATAGCGCTGCGCTGCTTCACTCGTCTGCGTCACGCTCGATGCCGGCAAGGTCGATATCCGTCACGGTTGGTGGGCGGAAATGCCCCGAAAATGTCACTTACAGGCAGCCACAAATCGGGCGTGCCTGCTGAACTGTGCGGCGCTTAACACCAGAAAACTGCGCTGACAACATGGCCGCCCTGCCTGACGCTGCGGCGAAATGGCAAAGACGTGCAATTCCTCCGAAACCCCTGTGTTTACAGGAAGGAATACGGGTCGATATCCACCGACAAACGCACCTGAGAGGGTAGCTTCAGACGCGCCACCCAGGCGGCCATATAGGCCGAAAGATCGACCGAGCGGGGGCTCTTCACAAGGAATCGCCTCCGGTGACGCCCCCTCAGCACCCCGATGGGCGCTGGCGCCGGGCCAAACAGTTCAATTCCTTCGGAATTTGGTGCCAGCGCGGCAATCTCCAGCGCGGCCTTGTCCACGAGCTCCGCCGAGGGGGCTGACAGCACTACCGCCGCGAGCCGGCCAAACGGCGGCAAGCCCAGTTCGGCGCGCACTTCCCGCTCGATGGCGAGGTAACCGTCCCGGTCATTGGCGGCGAGGGCCTGCATGGCCGGATTGTCCGGCGTATAGGTCTGCACATAGGCCTTGCCCGGCCGCTCGGCCCGGCCCGCGCGGCCAGCTACCTGGCTGAGCAGCTGGTAGGTGCGCTCCCCTGCCCGAAGGTCCCCGCCCTTGAGGCCGCTATCGGCATCAACAACCCCCACGAGGGTGAGATTTGGAAAATTGTGCCCTTTGGCGACGATCTGCGTGCCGATCAGCACGTCGATCTCGCTGGCCGCCATCCGCTCGACGATCCCGCGTGTCGCCTCGCCGCCTTGAGCGGTGTCAGATGAAAAGATCTCGATCCGGGCGTTCGGCAACAGAACCCGAACCTCCTCTGCGACCCGTTCGACCCCCGGTCCCACGCCCATCAGCGAATCGGCCGCCCCGCAATTGGGGCAGACGCTTGGCTTCGGGATCGAATAGCCGGTCAGGTGGCAGACGAGGCGGCCGGAATAGCGGTGTTCGGTCAGCCAGTTCTCAGTGCCCGGGGATTTGAGCTTCTCCCCGCACGCCTTGCAGATCACCAGCGGCGCATAGCCCCGCCGGTTCAGGAAGAGCAGCGATTGCTCCCCCGCGGCCAGCGTTTCAGCGAGGCAGTGTGCCAGCAAGGGAGAGAGCCATTTGCCCTTCTCGGGCGGCGCCTTCTTCAGGTCGATCAGTTCGATCTCGGGCAGGCGCGCCGTGCCGGGCCGCGCGGCAAGGCGCAGGCGCACATATCGGCC
>JBGTKE010000306.1:0-2425 GCA_041744775.1 Hyphomonas sp.
CTCGCGGTCGTGCGCATCTTCGAGGATTCGGTGCGCTCGGCGCCCCACCCGCACGGCCACAACACGAACCTCCCCGGCACCCTCGCCCGCGACACCGGAACGGCCCCCGCCCGCCTGATCTACGAAACCGTCGGCGGCCAGAGCCCGCAGGCCCTCGTCAACGAAATGGCCCGCCGCATCCATGACGGCGAGATCGACGCCGTCCTGATCTCCGGCTCGGAAGCCAACCGCGCCTCAAAAGGCGCGCGCAAGCATGGCGTGGAGATCAACTGGGCCGACAGCGCAGATGCTCCGTATGAGGATCGTGGCTATGGCCCGATGATGCTGTCGCGCGAAGAGATCAAGCACGGCCTCGTTGCCCCGGCCTACTTCTACGCCCTGTTCGAAAACGCCATCGCCGCCCGCGAAGGCCGCACGCGCTCCGCCCATCGCCGCGCCATGGCCGAGCTGTTCCAGCCCTTCTCCGCCGTCGCCGCGAAGAACAAGTACGCCCAGTTCCCGCAGGAACATTCGGCCGGTTTCCTCTCCACGCCCTCACGCGAAAACTACGAATACGCCGACCCCTACCTCAAATGGTTCATCGCCCAGGACGCCGTCAACCAGGGCGCCGCCGCGGTCCTCGTCTCGTCCTCGAAAGCCGACGAACTCGGCGTGCCGCAAAACAAGCGCGTCTACCTCCATGGCGGCGGCGATGCGGGCGACGACCTGATCTCGCTGCGCCCCGCGCTCGACCGATCGATGGCCATGGACACCGCCGTCTCCCGCTCCCTCGCGCAGGCCGGCAAGTCCGCCGCCGGCATCGCCCATCTTGATCTCTATTCCTGCTTTCCCAGCGCCGTCTTCTCCGGCGCCGCCGCCCTCGGCCTCGACTGGAAAACCGACGCGCGCCCGCTCACCCTCACCGGCGGCCTGCCCTTCTTCGGCGGCCCCGGAAACAATTACTCCTTGCACGGAATAGCCGAGATGGCCGCCGCGCTCCGCAAGGACGAGAGCGCCTTCGGCCTCGTCCTCGCCAATGGCGGCTGGATGACGAAGGAATCCGCCGGCGTCTATTCCACCACCCAGCCGAAAACCTTCACGCCTGCCGAACCCGCCGCGAAAGCAAAGACGCAAGTCGAAGTCGCGATTCTCTCCGGCGAGGCCACGCTCGAAACCTTCACCGTCACCCACGGCAAGGAAGGCCCCGAACGCGGCATCATCTTCGCCCGCTTTGCAGACGGCCGCCGCGTCATCGCCAACAATGAAGATGCCGCCACCCTCGCCACCCTGCGCGAAGATGCGAGCCCCGTTGGCCGCAAGGTGACTGTGACGGCGGACGGGGAGAGAGCCAGGTTCGTCTTCGCCTGACCGCGCCCCACCCCAGCCCTCCCCGTTCCGGGGAGGGAGCAGGTCGCATCGGTGGCAGTACAAGCGCTGCGGCAAAGAGCAACAGGTTCCCTCCCCGGAACGGGGAGGGTTAGGGTGGGGCCTTTGAACTACCCTGCTTGCCCCCCGCCCCGGCCTGCGCCAAAACCCACCCATGACAACGCATTTCAAGACCTTCGGCGTCATCGGCGCCGGCGCCTGGGGCACGGCCATCGCGCAGATGCTGGCCCGCGAGGGCCAGTCCGTGCATCTCTGGGCGCTCGAGCCGGACGTTGCCGAGACGATCAACATCGCCCGCGAGAACGCGCTCTATCTGCCCGGCGTCACCCTCAAGCCCGAAATCCTCGCCACCCACCGGCTCGAGGATCTGGGCCCGGCCGACGCGATCTTCGCTGTCGCCCCGGCCCAGCACACCCGCGCGACCCTCCGTGCGCTGAAGGCTTCGCTACGCCCCGGCGTACCGGTCGTCCTCTGCTCCAAGGGCATTGAGCTCTCGACCGCCAGGTTCATGACCGAAGTCCTCGCCGAGGAACTTCCCGAAGCCGTGCCCGCCGTCATGTCCGGACCCAGCTTCGCCATCGATGTCGCGCGCGGCCTGCCCACCGCCGTCACCCTCGCGATGCGCGACGCCGCCCTCGGCGCCGAACTGATCCAGGCCATCTCCACACCCACCTTCCGGCCTTATCTGGGTACGGATCTTCTGGGTGCGGAGATTGGCGGCGCGGTCAAGAACGTCCTCGCCATCGCCTGCGGCATCGCCCTTGGGAAAGGCCTCGGCCGCTCCGCCCATGCCGCCCTCATCGCGCGCGGCTATGCCGAGATGACGCGCCTGGCTCTCGCCCTCGGCGCCGAAGCAGAAACGCTGACCGGCCTCTCCGGCCTCGGCGATCTCGTGCTCACCTGTTCCTCGGAAACCAGCCGCAACATGTCCCTCGGCCTCGCCCTCGGCAAAGGCGAAACGCTCAGCGAAGTCCTCGGCGCGCGCCATTCCGTCACCGAAGGCGTCGCCACCGCCCCGGTCCTGCGCCAGCTCGCCCGCGCCCGCGGCATCGAGATGCCC
>JBGTKE010000307.1:0-3557 GCA_041744775.1 Hyphomonas sp.
CGGCGTGGATCTTCTGGCGGCGAGCCCTGAGAGCCTCGAGGAATCGGTCGACGTGATCATCAAGGGCGGCGCGGATTCCTTCGTGGCCGGCCTCGGCGTGCCCCTGCCGATCATGGCGCGGCTGAAGGCGGCAGGTGTGAAAGTCATGGTGGTTGGCGGCGCGGTGAAGCACGCAATCAAGGCCGAGGAAGCGGGCTGCGACGCGGTGATCCTGCAGGGCGGTGAAGGCGGCGGGCATACCGGCCTCGTCGGCACGATGCCGCTGGTCGCCCAGGCGGTCGAGGCTGTGAAGATCCCGGTGATCGCCGCCGGCGGCATCTATGACGGGCGCGGCCTGGCCGCCGCCCTTGCCCTTGGCGCCGAGGGCGTCTGGATGGGCACACGCTTCATCGCCTCAGCCGAAGCGCACGCCGCCAACATGTACAAGACCGCCGTGGTCGAGGCCGGCGATACCGACACGACCCGCACGCGCTGTTATTCCGGCAAGCCGATGCGCTGCCGCACCAACGAGTACATCAACGACTGGGAACAGCGCCCGCAGGACATCAAGCCCTTCCCGTTCCAGGCGGTCCACTCGGTCCAGACCGGCGTGATCGGCGGCATCGGCGGTATCACGGACGAGGCGAAGCTGAACCCCGACTCCAGTTGCTTTGCCATGGGCCAGTCAGCCGGCGGCGTGCGCGAGGTCAAGCCGGTCGCGGCAATCGTCAACGACATCATGCGGGACGCCGAAGCCGCCATAGCGCGGATGGCAGCGCTCCGCGTGAGCGTGAAAGCCTGACCGGGTCTATGCTATAGCGGGCAATCAGAGCCAGCCGCGCCACTTGAAGAACTGGTAGGGTACGACCGCCGAGAGCACCATCAGCCCAAGAGCAAACGGGTAGCCGTAGGGCCAGGCGAGTTCCGGCATGAATTTGAAGTTCATCCCGTAGATCGACGCAATCAGGGTCGGCGGCAGGAAGACGACGGCGGCAACCGAGAAGATCTTGATGATCGAGGTCTGCTGGATGTTGATCATGCCGAGCGTCGCATCGAGCAGGAAGTTGATCTTCTGGGTCAGAAATGCCGCGTGGTCGATCAGGGACTGGACGTCGCGGCCAAGGGACTTGAACCGGCCGGGGGCGTCCTTGTCTGCCTTGCGCGCCTGCGCGGCGGCCGTCGCATAGGTCAGCAGGCGCTGCACGGAGACGAGGCTCTCGTAGACCTTCGACAGCAGGTCGCCCTTGCGGCCGATTTGCTCAAGCACCGATTGGAAATTGCGCGGTTTGGGTTTCGGCTTCGGTGACAGGATCAGCGCAACCGGCGCCTGTTTCGGCGCGGGCGGGGGAATCGCGAAGATCTCGCGCGAGACCCCGTCCAGTTCATGGCCGGTGCGCTCCAGCACATCGCCAGCGCGCTCGATCAGGGCTTCGAGCAGACCGGAGCAAAGGCTCTCGGCCGTCATCGTGCCGGCCTTCTGGCAACGTGCCACGAAAGTGTCGATGGCGCGCGGCTCCTCGTAGCGCACGGTGACGAGGCAGTCACCCGCGAGCACGAAGGTCGCCGGCGACAACATGACGGAATCCCCGTCGGTATGGGAGAGCATCATCGCGGTCATGAAGTGGGCACCGTCCTCCGCATAGAGACGGCTCGACAATTCAATCTCGCTGGTCTCCTCGCGCGTCGGCACATCGATGCCCAAAGCGCGCTCGACTGCCGCCTCTTCGTCTTTCGATGGCCGCAGGAGGTCGATCCACACCGCATTGTCGATTTCGGCGAGATCGTCGCCAGCGTGGACGAACCGGTCCGACTGGTTGACATAGGTACGGATCATGGCGGGCCTTCCGGAAGCGCTATCGCCCCGGTTTGCGGCAAGTCGCTCCGGCTTGCAACGCCGCCCTATCTGGCCGGTGTCAGCCGCAGCAACCGGGCGCCGCCCTCGTCCTCGAGCACGTAGATCGCGCCGTCCGGGCCTTCCTCGACTTCGCGGACCCGCTTGCCCCATTCGTACCGCGCATCCTCCGCCGCGCTGCCATCAGCGTTGAGGGTTACGCGAACCAGCGCCTGCGATGACAGGCCGCCGATGAAGGCATTGCCCTTCCAGGCGCCGAAGATATCACCCTCGTAAATCGCGAGGCCTGCGGGACTGATGGCCGGTACCCAGGAGGCCGCGGGCGCCGCGAATTCGGGACGCGTGTCATGGTCGGGAATTTCGCGCCCGTCATAATGGTCGCCGTTGGAAACTTCCGGATAGCCGTAATTCTGCCCACGGAGGATGAGGTTAATCTCGTCGCCGTGGCGCGGGCCCATCTCGTGCACCCAGAGCCGGCCGTCCGGCGCAAAGTCGATGCCGAGCGGATTGCGGTGCCCGAGGGTCCAGACTTCCGCCGCCGGGCCACCCTGTTCCGCGAACGGATTGTCGGAGGGCACGCTACCATCCAGGTTCAGGCGCACGATCTTGCCGAGCGTCGAGCCCATGTCCTGCGCCGGCGTGAACTTCTGGCGGTCGCCGGAGGTGATGAACAAGTGGCGATCCGGCGAGACAGCGAGGCGGTGGCCGTAGTGCCCGTTGCCGGTCACGGCGTCGAACTGGCGCCAGATGACGATCCGTTCACGGATGGTCCCGCCGGTCGGCGTCAGGGTGACGGCGGCAAGTTCCACCGCCGCGCCGGACAACTCGTCATTGTCGGCGTCGCGTTCGGCATAGGAGAGATAGATCTGGCCGGTGGCGGCAAAATCCGGATGCAGGATGATATCGCCGAGACCGCCCTGGCCGCGCGCTTCGACCTGCGGACCGCCCGTTACCTGGCCTGCTTTGGAGCCGTCGGCATTGAGCAGCCAGATCGCGCCGGCCTTTTCCGTTACCAGCGCGCGCCCGTCCGGCAGGAAGGTCATCGCCCAGGGATGGTCAAAGGTGGCGAGTTCCACGGCGCGGAGGACCGAACCGTCAGTGCCGGTCACGCGGAAGCCGCCTTCCGGCTCGGGTTTCACGCTGGCGGGCGTGTCACTGGCACAGGCCGCAAGGGCTATCACAGACGCAGCCGCGCCGAATGCCGCGAGTTTCCGTTGGGTCATGGTTTCTCTCCGTTGGCGGATTAACGCGCGGCAAAGGCCGCAGGTTCCACAAGGTGGTTCATCGGCTTACCGCTCAGATAGAGCGCGAGATTGGCGAGGAAAGTCTCGTCCGCTCCGGCGACCGTACCCGGCGAATCCGAACTGTCATGCGGTGTTATGGCAATTCTGGGGTGGCGCCAGAGCGGGCTGTCTGCCGGCAGGGGCTCGGTACGCGTCACATCCAGCGCGGCGAAAGCCGGCCGGCCCGCATCCAGCGCCGCCATCAACGCGCCTTCATCCACCAGCGCGCCGCGTCCGAGGTTCAGGAACAGCGCCTCCGGCAACATCGCCGCGAAGAAGGCCGCGTTCGCCATGTTCTCGGTCTCCGGCGTATGCGGCGGGCAGAGCAGAACGACATCGGAGCGCGCCTGTTCGGCGCTCAGCTTCTCCGGATGGGCGATCCGCGCCGCCCCCTCGGCCGGGCCCGGCGAGCGGCGCAGGCCGGTTACCTCCCCGCCCAGCGC
>JBGTKE010000308.1:0-3298 GCA_041744775.1 Hyphomonas sp.
AATTCCTGATCAGGGTCATCATCAACACGGGCCTTTCTGCATCGACTGAGCGTGGCGTCGGCGCAGGGCTGGACTAAGCGCGCAAACACCGGCTTCTGATCGAGAATGTCTCCCCCCGCGTCTGAACTTTGGCTGAACAGGTCCTTCAGGTTTCTCCGATGAGCGAGTTTGGCGATTTGCGCATTTCCGGCACCCTGACCGTGCCCGCATGGGAACTCAGCGAGGCCTTCGTGCGCGCCTCCGGACCGGGCGGGCAGAACGTGAACAAGGTTTCTTCGGCGGTGCAACTCACATGGCAGGTGGCCGCCTCATCGCTGCCGGCCGCGATCAAGGAGCGGTTCCAGAAGCTCTATGGCAGCCGGATCACGGCGGATGGGCGGCTGATCCTGGAGGCAAGCGAGCATCGCAGCCAGTTGCTCAACCGGCAGGCGGCGCGGGCGCGGCTTGCCGAGATGATCCTCAAGGCGTCGGTGGCGCCGAAGCGCCGGATCAAGACCAAACCCACGGCTGGCAGCGTTCGCCGCCGGATCACCGCCAAGAAGAAACGCGGCGAGGTCAAAGCTCTGCGCGGCGGTGTCGGAGACGACGACTAGCTCTTCAGGGCAGCCTCGATCGCCGCTTCGATGGCGGGCGTATTGGCCCCTTCGATATGCTGGTCGCCGAGGAAGAAGCCGGGTGTTCCGCCAACGGCCAGGGCCTGCCCGAGGGCCTTCATGTCGGCGAGTTGCTGCTGCACGGTGCTTGATTTCATGTCGGCGCGCATCTTCGGGACATTGATCCCTGCAAGGCTGGCGAGCTCGTCGATTTTCTGCTCGGTGAGATCATCGTTCGATTTAATGTTCATCAGCGCGACGTGCAGTTCGACATACTTTCCCTGCTTGCCGGCGGCGAGCGCGGCGAGGGCTGCCGTTTCGCTGATGCCGCCGAAGATCGGCAGTTCCTTGAACACGACACGGACTTCGCCATCGTATTCCTCCGGCAGCGCACGCACCCAGTCGACCGAGCGTTTGCAGAAGCCGCAACGATAATCGAAGAACTCGACAACCGTAACTTTCGCGTTGGCGGGGCCGACCGAATAGTCCGTGTCGAGCGCATAGAGCTTGTTGGCATTCGCGGCGATCGCCGCCTTGGCGGCGGCGGCCTGGGCCAGATTTTCCTTTTGGGTCAGCGCGACCAGCGCCTCCTCGATGATCTCGGGGTTTTCGAGGATATACTCGCGAACGATCTTCTCGATCTCGGCCTTGCTTGCGCCGCCGGCACCCGGCTGGGCGCAGGCAGGCAGAAGGGCAAGGGCGGTGGCCGCCAGCAGAAGGGGCGGCTTTCGGAAAAGGGGCGTCATGCGGCGTCGGTCCTGTGGATGAAACTGGCCGGACTATAGGCGGGCCTGCGCCTCAGTCCACCCATCCTCACACAAGCGTTACCGGCGGCCCGCGGTTGAAAAATCCCCAAATGGCATCGGGCGTTGGGAGGTTTCGAGCGACAGGCGGGATCCCCGGCCGTAGCGCTCGTAGAAGATGCGGTTGTCTGGATTGTTGGGATCGGTGATCAGCAGGATGTCATCCGCCCGGCGGTAGGTGATCGTGTTCTTGTCGAGCGTCTGGACCGCCCGTTTGGCGAAGGCATTGGCGCGCACGATATCGCCGACCCAATAGGCAGACTCGGCGGTGGCGAGCTGGGCTTCCGCGCGGCGGTCCTGGTGCTCGAGGGTGATCGCCAGCTGGGCCCAGGCGAAGGCATTGTCCGGTTCGGCGATCAGGGCATCGCGCAGGGCCGTCTCGGCCGTGTTCGTGTCGCCATCAGCGTTGCGAGCGTTCAGCGACCGGGCATAGTTGATCAGGAACAGGGGCTGGCCCGGCATCAGCTCCAGCGAGCGCTGGTGCGGTTCGACTGATTCCGCAGACCGTCCGCTTTCGAACAGGATCTGGCCCTTGAGCTCGTTGAAGTAAGGATTGTCGGGCTCCTCGGCGAGCAGCGAATTGATTTCGGTCAGCGCGGACTGGATGTCGGAGGCGCGGAAGCCGGAAATGGCGCGGGCATACCGGGCCGGCATGCTCTTGTTGGTGGCGGGATAGTCGCGGCGCACTTTCAGCGGCGAATCGAGGAAGCCGACGAGCTTGGCGCGCATCATCTCGTATTGACGCTGTTCACGCTCCGTAGGCGGAGTATCCATCAGCCCGGTTGCCTCGGCGAGCTCGCGAACGGTCCGGATACGTTCCGAGGCCAGCGGGTGAGCGCGGAAATAGGGAAAACGTTTGGCGTCCGAGAGGACTTCCTGGTAGCGGAAGTTTTCGAAGAACTCGACAATTCCGGCCGGCGACTGACCGAGCGCGGCGAGGTACTTCACGGCGGCAGCGTCGGCGGCCGCTTCTTCCGAGCGCGTATGAACATAGAAGTTCAGTGCGGCAAACTGGCCCGAACTGCCGATAAGCGCGGCGCCGGCGCCTGGCTCTCCGGCGGCGATGGCCAGAATGCCGAGGCCGATCGAGACCAGCGCCGGACGCATGGCGACTGACGCAGCGCGCAGGCGCGCGACCGTATGGCCGCAGGCGATGTGACAGGTTTCATGTCCGATAACGCCCTTGATCTGCGACGGCGTCTTCGCCTCGATCAGCAGGCCGGTATGCAGATGGATGCGCTGGCCATTCGCAACGAAGGCGTTCAGCGACGAATCGTTGATGATGAAGAGTTCGACATCGGAGGGGACGAGACCCGCAACTTCGAGAATCGGATCGGTCCACTCACGGAGGGTCTCCTCGATTTCCGCATCGCGGATGAGGCCTTGTGCCGACGCGCCAAGCGCGAGCGCCGCAGAGACGGCAATCGCTGCAGCGATCCGGAACAGATGTGTGGCCATTCAGGAATACTCCCAATCCATCAGGCGCCCAGACTAGGACTTAAACCCGGCAAAAGCGAGGCTGCGAGGCACCGGTTACTGAATTGTCAGGTTTCGCCTGACGCGAATGTGAACACCAGTGCGGGGTTGAGGTTAACGCCGGTTTCAGCGCCGATAGCTGGCGCCTGGCCATGCAGAACGAGTGCATTTATCTGCAATCCCCCGCCTTGCAGAGTGAGCCGGATTAGCGGGCCGGTCGTGCGGCGCCCGGTGACTACGAAGCGCGCGGGCGAAGCCGGATCGAGCCGGACGCCTTCCGGCCGAAAGCCGAGCTGAGTGCCGGAGCAGGAGGCCAATGTCTGCCAGCTTTCGGGCAGGTCGCTGAGCGCAAACACGTTCACGCTGCCCAGCGCGCGCGCGGCGGCCAGGCTGACGGGACGGCGGTAGACATCGTCCGCGCCGCCC
>JBGTKE010000309.1:0-2714 GCA_041744775.1 Hyphomonas sp.
GCTGTTCAACGGCGACAAGCGCATCTGCTACTCGATGACCGAGAAGGCCGCCGGCGCCGACGCAACCGGCATGCAGACCACCGCCGTGAAGGACGGCAAGGGCAACTATGTCCTCAACGGCGAGAAATGGTTCTCCAGCGCGGCCTCGGCGGCCGATATCGCCGTCGTGATGGCCAAGACCAATCCGGAGGCCCCGCGCCACCAGCAATACTCTACCTTCATCGTCGAGCTGCCCAATCCCGGCTACAAGATCCTGCGCGACATCCCCACCATGGCGGTGCACGGCAAGCATTATGAGGAGATGGGCGGCGGCCATGCCGAGGTGAAGATCGACAACCTGATCGTGCCGGAAGAAAACCTGCTCGGCGGGGAAGGGATGGGCTTTGCCATGGGCCAGCACCGGCTAGCCTATGGCCGCCTGCGCCACGGGATGCACAATGTGGCCATGGCCCAGCGCGCGCTTGATCTGGCTACGGAACATGTCACCAAGCGCTCCACCTTCGGCAAGGGCCTCGAAGACCGGCAGGGCGTGCAGTTCATGCTCGCCGATTGCGCCAGCAAAATCTACATCGCGCGTCTGATGCTGATGCACATCGCCTACAAGGCCGAGAACGGCATGGACATCCGCCAGGAGAACGGCATCGCCAAGGTCTACCTCGCCAACATGGTGCATGACGTGGTCGACACCGCCATCCAGCTGCACGGCGCGCTCGGCTATTCGCTCGATACGCCGCTCGCCGCCTGGTACACGCACATCCGCTCCCAGCGCCTCGTCGACGGGCCGGACGAGGTGCACAAGTGGATCACCGGCAAGAACGTCATCCGCGCCTTCAAGAAAGATGGCACGACGGCCGCAGCAGCCGGAGGCGACCTCTTGTGATCAAGCTCACCTTCTGCCTCCGGCGCCTGCCGCATCTCAGCCGCGAGGAATTCCAGCGCTACTGGCGCGAAACCCACGCCCCGCTGGTGGCCCGGCACGGCAAGACGCTCGGCATCCTGCGGTATGTGCAGGTGCATGCCGGCCACGACGCCCTGAATGCCGGCATCCGGGCCTCCCGCAACGCCCCCGAGCCGTATGACGGCGTCGCCGAACTCTGGTTCGAGAGCGAAGCGGCGATGGCGGCCAATACCAGCGAGGTGGCAGCAGCAGCGGGCCGCGAACTCCTGGAAGACGAGAGGAAGTTCATCGACCTCGAAAACTCGCCGCTCTGGTTCAACGAGGAACACGTGATCATCGGTTGAAAGCGCCCCGCGCCGCGCGCTTGTGATGCAGGTCCGGCCGCTCGCAGGCCATGGCCCGCGCCTGCAAACCTGCTATGAAGGCGCCCGATGACGCGCACCCCCGAAACCCCGCCGACTTTCCTGACCACCGGCCGTCCGGCAGCGTCCCGCCGGCCGGGCAAATGGCGCATTGCCGACATCATCGACGGCCGCGCCCTGCGTGTGAAGCTGACCGCCGCCGCGCTCGACAACATGAACAGCCCGCAGGCGGCCCGCAAACAGGCGCTGAACCTGCTGCACGGCGCGATGTTCCGCGGCCGCCTGATCGCGCAGGAGCGCCTGCAGCAGGGCGCCGACGGGCTTGACACCGCGCGCCTCCTCGCCGCCGTGCAGGACGAGGTGATCCACGCGCTGTATGATTTCACCGTCACCCACGTCCACCGCGCCTCGAACCCGACCGAGGCCGAGCGCCTCGCCATCGTCGCGACCGGCGGCTATGGCCGGGGCGTCATGGCGCCGTCCTCGGATACCGACCTTCTCTTCCTGCGCGCCTACAAGGCCAGTCCGCATACGGAGAGTGTGGTCGAATACATGCTCTATGCGCTCTGGGACATGGGCCTGAAAGTCGGCAATGCCTTCCGGGCCCCGATCGACTGCGTCAAGCTCGCCCGGGAAGACGTCACCATCAAGACCAGCATGCTGGACGCGCGCTTCATCGGCGGCGACGAGACGCTGGCGAACGATATGTTCGCGCTTTACCAGCGGGAAGTGATCAAGGGTAAGGATGCCCAGTTCATCGCCGACAAGCTCGCCGAGCGCGATGCGCGCCACGCCCGCATCGGCGATGCGCGCTATGTCGTCGAGCCGAACATCAAGGAAGGCAAGGGCGGCCTGCGCGACCTGCAGACCCTCTACTGGATCGTCAAGCACATGTATGGCGGAACCTCGCTCGAGGAAGTGATGCGGGCTGGTCCGTTCACGGATCATGAATACGCCGTCTTCATTCGCGCCGGAACCTTCCTCTGGACCGTGCGCTGCCACATGCACTTCGTCACCGGCCGCGCCGAGGACCGCCTCAGCTTCGATCTGCAGCCGGAGATCGCAGCCCGCATGGGTTACCGCGACCGCGAGGGCCAGCAGGGCGTCGAGCGGTTCATGAAGCGCTATTTCCTCGCCGCCAAGGATGTCGGCGGCCTCACCCGCATCCTCGCCGCCAAGCTCGAGGCCGATCACAAGAAAAAGCCCGAAGGCCTGCGCCGCTTCCTGCCCGTGCGGGCGCCCCAGCCGCTGCCGGAGGCCGGATTCATGGTCGATACCGGACGCATCAACATTACCGGCGAAGATGTAATGGCGCGCGATCCGCTCAACATGATCCGCCTCTTCACGCTCGCCCGGCGCGAGCAGAAGGACATCCACCCGGCGGCGCTCACCGCCCTGACGCGCAACCTGCGCGGCCTGACTGAAGCCGTGCGCGCGACGCCCGAGGCCCGCGC